>NZ_JBSXON010000051.1:0-149255 GCF_056859475.1 Halopseudomonas sp. L-58 | reverse complement strand
GTTCAGGTTGGACAGACTTACGTTGCCCCGCTGTCGCGGGAAGCAATGCTCAATGATCGAGAATTGTTCGGGGGTAATTTCCATGCGCGAAGTATCACACATGGAGAGACTTGAAGCTAATTAGCGTTAACAGGCCCTAGTGCGCCTGCCGATAAGGGCCATTACCGAGAGCAAACATGATTCTGACACGAGCCCCAACCTAGAGCGGCGAACGCTCATCCGGGCGTTCAGACGACCCGGTGCGAGACAGCTCTTCCAGGCTGCCAGCCCCGCAAACTTGACGCGGTGCTGCCGCTTGCCGTAACAAGGACGTCCAACAACAATCGCCCGCCTCCGCCGCGCGCGCACAAAATGGACGCCCACATGCCTGCTCAAGAACACGCCCGCCACCCCGTCAGCCACCGCGACTTCGGTCGTGTCTCCGTCTATTTTGGCGAGCGCAGCGGCTAGTACCCGGACGGCAATCAGGTCCTGATTCGCGGTAGCGAGGTCCGTACGGCGCTGGATACGCCGCTGGTTTCCAATCACATCGGCCCGGCGTTCGACGACAGTGAGATGGTGGTGCTCGGGCACATACATGAAGACCATATCGCCGGCCTGCACCGCCTGCCGAATGCGCCCGTCTACGCCCATGTTCTCGACTTGCCGACCGTGCAGAGCTGGGACGGCATGCTCGCTGCCTACGGAGACATGGACCCGAGCCAGGCAGCCGCGATGCGCGCCAACTTTGAGCGCAAGTTCCATTACACCCCACGCCCCGACGCCATTGGCTATGAGGACGGCGGGCTCTGGGATCTGGGCAGCAACCGTATCACCGCCTTCCACCTGCCCGGCCACACCGCAGGCCATTGCGCTCTGCTGATCGAGCCCGAAGAGGTGCTGTTTATCGGTGATATCGACCTGACCGGATTCGGTCCCTACTACGGTGACGCCTGCTCCAACCTTGCGGATTTTCGTCGCAGCCTGGACGCCGTTGCGCGCATTCCCGCCAAGGTCTGGGTCACCTCGCACCATCGCGGCATCTACACCGACCGCGAACAGTTCCTGCACGATCTGGCTATTTATACTGCCAAATTGACCGAGCGCGAGAGCAAGCTGCTGACCATGCTGCGGAGCGGTCCACGCACCTTGTCCCAACTGGTTGAACAACGTCTGCTCTACCCGCCCGGATACGACGCAGCCTGGGTTAAGGGCGCGGAGCGAAGGACCATCAGCCAGCACCTCGCCGAGCTGCTGGCCGATGGTCGGCTGGTTCAGCATGAGGATCGCTACCAACTGGCCTGAACAACTCCCGTGCCAGCGGCGTCTGTGCACAGGATGGCGCGATCCGCACTTGTTTGCCTGCGTCGGGCTCGCGACACTGGACGAACCCTTTCAGCAGCCCGGTTAATCTTCGCCATGGCACAGACTGCACCCACCGCGTCCAGCGAGCACCTCGACAAGATCGTCAAGGGCCTGCGTGCCTGTGTACCGGCCAACAGCCTGGAGGCGGCTCTGCAACGCAGCCATCTGACGCTGCAGCCCCATGCCCGGCGTGTGCCGCTGGCAGCCATTCGCCAGCTGGTGACAGAGCTGGCCGAGGAACAGCAGGATCCGTGGCTGCTGGTCCGCGCCTTCAGCTATCTGAACTATTCCGAAACCTTTCTGGCAACCACCTATCTGGGCAACGCCCGCACCCTGCGTGATGCCATCAATTTGAGTCAGCGCTACTTTCAGCAAAACACCGACCTGGCCAGTCTGGCGCTGGAGCAAAGCGGCGCACAGGCCCGAATCGTGGTAACGCCAACGCCGGAGGCAGAGGCCACCGAACAGCAGTTGCTGGCGACCCTGTATGCGCTGCTGCGCATCTGCCAGGGGCTGGGCTTGCAGCAGGCCGGCGCGGCCATGGCCGGTTTCTCTGACGCCGCGTGTGAAGCCTGCCGGCGTCTGCTGCGTGTCCCGGTGGAGATCCTCGCAGGTGCCAAACGTCTTGAACTCCGGTTTCCTGCGCTGGAACTGGCCCGTGCGCTGAATACTGCGCAACCCAATATTGCGCGCCTCGCACGCAGGGAGCGTCAGCTGATTCGCTCCCATTCCGGCCACAACTGGAGCGAGTCCGTGCAATTGCTACTGACAGCGCTGCTGCCCCGCGGTGAAACCCGCCTCTCACGCTGCGCCAGCCTGCTGGCGGTGGCACCTCGTACACTGCAGCGCAGGCTGACCGCCGAGCAGCGGCCGTTCAGTGCGCTGCTGGACAGCGTTCGCCAGCAGCTATGTCTGGAGTATCTGCACAGCGGTCATGCCGATGCCACCCTTGCACTGTTACTCGGCTATCGCCAGACCAGTCAGTTCTATCGACAGTTTCGCCTGTGGTTCGGCTGCTCACCGAGCCAGCTGCGCCCACACCTTACTCCTTAAACAACCAAAACAAGAGGACGCTCCCATGCGCTGCCGCACCCTGCTTCCCGCGCTGCTTCTGCCCCTGGCTCTGGCAGCCAACGCCACGGATAACGCACTCGACGAACGCCTGGTCAGCGGCGCCGAGACCATTGCGCCCAAAGCCATTGCCTGGCGCCATGACATTCACCAGCACCCTGAGCTGGGTAATCAGGAACACCGCACCGCTGCGCTAGTCGCCGAGCACCTGCGCAGACTCGGCATGGACGTACAGACCGGCGTTGGAACCACCGGTGTAGTCGGCCTGCTGAAGGGCGGCAAGCCGGGGCCGGTGGTCGCCTTACGCGCCGACATGGATGCCCTGCCAGTGCTTGAGGCAACAGGTCTGCCCTTCGCATCCAACGTCCGCCAGCCGTATCTGGGTGAGGAGCGCCCGGTCATGCACGCCTGTGGCCATGACGCCCATGTTGCCATCCTCATGGCGACCGCCGAGTTACTGGCCAGCGTAAAGGACGAGCTGCCGGGCAGCGTGAAATTCATCTTTCAGCCTGCCGAAGAAGGCCCCAGTGACTATGCCTACGATGGCGAGCGTCACTTCGGCGCCCGACTACTGGTGGAAGCGGGTGTGATGAAGAATCCGCAGGTAAATGCCGTCTTTGGCTTGCACGTCAGCTCTGCCATGCCTACCGGCCTGATCGGCTATCGCAGCGGCCCGGTGATGGCGAGCTCCGGCGACTTGCATATCCGCGTTCAGGGCAAGCAAACCCACGGAGCGCAACCCTGGGATGGTGTCGATCCAATCGTAACCAGCGCGCAGATCATCAACGGACTGCAAACCGTTGTCAGCCGGCAGACCAATATCATGCCCGCTCCTGCGGTCGTCACCATTGGCACCATTCATGGCGGCAGCCGGCACAACATCATCCCCGAAGAGGTTGTCATGACCGGCACCGTGCGAACCTTCGGCGATGACGTCCAGCAACAGGTCAACGAGCGTATCGAGCGCACGGCAAAGGGAATTGCACAAGCGGCTGGGGCCAGCGCCGAGGTAAAAATCATCGACAATTACCTGACCACCACCAACAACCCCGCACTGACTGAGCGCATGTTGCCGACCCTGCGCCGTGCAGCACAGGGCCGGGTGGTGGTATCGCCGATGGTCACCGGCTCGGAAGACTTCTCGTTCTATGCCAACCAAGCACCGGGCCTGTTTGTCTTTTTGGGTGTAACGCCAATGGAGCAGATGGGCAAGGCCGCGCCGAATCATTCCCCCGGGTTCATGGTTGACGACGCCGCGCTGGTGACCGGCATACGAACGCTGAGCATGCTGGCGACCGACTATCTGCAACAGACACAGAACGAAAACTGATCAGTGACTGCCCGGCGCCGGGTTGTCCGGGCCGGGCAGCAAGAGCTGCTGCAACCGCTCTTACCTGGCCCGCAAATACCGGCCGAAGCCCTGGGCCTTGCCCAGTTCGGCTACCGGCTCGCCCTCTTCCACTGCAACCTTTCCGTTGATCAGCACGTTGCGCACGATGCCCGCGTTGCGGTTGACCATGCGCTCCAGCCCAAAGCCCTCCATCTCTGCCCACGTCTCGATATCCAGTGGCTGACCCAGCTGCGACGGATCCAGCACCACCAGATCCGCACGGTCACCCACTCGCAGCGTGCCGGCATCGATCCCCATCCATTGGGCCTGCTCGCCGGTCAGGCGATGGACAGCTCGCTCCAGGCTCATGGCCGGGTTTCCCTCGTCGATTGACTGCTTGATCAGCTGCAGAAAGCGCAGCGGCAAGTTGTAAAACGACATATTGCGAATGTGTGCACCCGCATCCGAGAAGGTGATCAGCGTATCGGGGTTGCTGACCATGGTCCGCAGCCGGTCAACCCGGTGGTTGCCGCTGATGGTGAACCAGCGCAGCTTGCGGCCGTATTCGACCATCAGATCGAGGAACAGGTCGACCACGTGCATCCCCTTCTCATCGGCAATGTCGGCGAAGTCTCGCCCCACGTAACGCTTTTCGGGGCAATCAAGAATAATGGCGTCGCCAAAGTCACGCTGCCAGACGCGCGGCGAGAACTTCTCCGAATAGAACATTCGAAATTTGCGCCGGTAGGCCTCGTCCTTGAACAGCGCGTTCTGCTCGACCTCGGTCTTCAGGTTACGCGCCATTTCGCCGGCACCAAACTCCTCGAACACCACATGGTCAATGCCATCGGCATAAATCGCAAAGGGTGTCGGCAACACCTGCCAGCGAAAATCGCCGCCCAGCAAATTGGTTACCCGCGCCGCCAGTTTGGCCATCGGCGCAACCGTCTTGTTGCCCTTGAGGTCAAGCATGGAAATCAGTGTGGTTTTCAGCGGCTTGCGCAGCACGCCCAGCGCCTCGCCCAGGTACTGAAAAATTTGCAGCGGGTTGGCAGCATTCGGCGCGCCCTGATGGACTCGACCACGGCGTCGCAGATGCGCATTCAACCGTTTTACCTCACTCCAGCGCGCGTAGGTGCTGGGCAGGCTCTTGGACCACTCGCGGTCGCCATCGATCTTGTCCCACTTAAGGCACATGCTCGAAAGGCCGAGAAAGCCCTCGTCCAGCGCTTCTTCCAGCAACGACTCCATCTGCAGCAACTCCGCCTCGGTGGGTCTGACGGCGCGATCGGTGGAGCGGTGCAACCCCATCACTGCCACCCGCAGATCGCTGTGGCCCAGAAAGCTGATAATGTTCGGCCCCAATGGCTGGCGCTCGATAAAGCCAACCCATTCGGAGGGGGTACGCCAGGTCTTGTTCTGCTGCAGTATCGGCAGCACCTTTTCTCGGGGAACGGTCTCAACCCGGGTGAAAATATCCGAAGCATCTTCGGCGTCGGAACAGACCATGCTCAGTGAGCAGCTCCCTATCAGGGCCGTGGTCACGCCGTGACGCACCGATTCCGACAGACCGGGCGCAACAATCAGCTCGGCATCGTAGTGGGTGTGGGTGTCAATAAAACCTGGCGTGACCCAGCAGCCGCCAGCGTCGATCACCCGAGCGCCGGCTTCATCCAGCGGCTGTTCGGATATGTCCGCGACCACGCCATCACGAATTGCCAGGTTGCACACACGCGACGGGGCACCTGTGCCATCGAATAGCCGGCCGTTATTGATTACCACATCAAACATGGCCACACCCTCTATTGTTGTTATTAAGAGTGTCAGACTAGGCAACAGCCCGGAGCAAAACTTGACATTTTGCGACACGCCGCCAAATCTGCAACTTGGCCAATAGCGCTCGCAGGAGACGCCATGACTATCCGGTATGTTGTACGCAGTGCGGCGATAAGCGGGTTTCGCGTCGAAGCCGGAGACGCTGCCGACCTGCTCCTGCGTAAGGCCGGTATCGATCCGGCACTGCTCGACAGCGAGGATCATCAGATCGAGATCGAACAGCTGCAGCGTCTGCTGGCCGAGGCAGCCGAGCATCTCCAGCGCCCGGATTTCGGCATGCGGGTTGCGCAGCACCAGGGCATTGAAATGCTGGGCCTGCTCGGCAAGGTCGTGAGCCATGCCACTACCCTGGAGGAAGCCTTCGGCATCGCGCAGCGTTACATGAGCCTGCACAGCAGCGCCGAACATTGGCAGCTGCAGAGCTTCGCCGGCCAGGTCCACATTATCCGCACCGAACACAGCGAGCCAAACTCGCATGCGCGGCAATATCACGAGATGGCTGTCGCGGCGTTTTTGCGCGTTGCACGCCTGCTTCTTGGTCAACCGCAACGCCCGTTACGCGTCACCTTTACGCACAGCCGGATCGGACCACTCAGGCAGTATCTGAACCATTTTGGCTGTGAGGTGCTGTTCGATCAGGAACACGACAGCCTGGTGTTCCCCGAAGCGATGTTCAGTGCTGTCTTCGACAGTACGCGATCCGACGACGGCAAAGAGAGTGAGCAGTACCTGGCCTATGCCCGGGAGCGGCTGCAGACCAGTCTGGAGCTGCAGATTCGCAACCTGATTACCGAGCAGCCGGGCCTGCAGCACATCAGCATCGACACCATTGCAGCACAGCTTGGGCTGCACCCGCGGAGCCTGCAACGCCGACTGCAAGAGGAGCATATCCGCTTTCGTGATCTGGTACAGGATGCACGCATCCGAATGGCCTGCTGGCACCTTCAGGCATCACGCTGTGACGTTACCAGCCTGTCAGACCGGCTTGGTTACAGTGACCTCTCCTCGTTCAGTCGCGCATTCAAGCGACGCATGGGCGTGTCACCGGCCAAATGGCGGCAGCAGTTCATGCAGACGACCGCCCTCTCCCCTCCTGAACTTAAGAGCTATTCACCCTACAAGCCCAGCTCGGAAGGCCCCGGATGCCCAACAGGCTGCGAACCAGCAGCCCAGTGCAAGCGGCCTGACCCAATCAAGAGCGACCGTTCTCAGCCAGGCCGCAGCAATAAACGCGCATGACACCACCGAGCTGGCAGTGCAGCTAGACGATCCCATAACGCAGGGCTGCCTATGCCGTGCGGGGGTGAAACACCAGTCCACAAAAAAGGCCATCACAGTGGATGGCCTTTTGGGTCAGACTGCCGCGTTGATCGGCTTGTCCGGATACCAAGCGTCCTGCAGCGGGCCAACTTCGCATACGGCCAGCTCATTGCGGCCCTTCAGCCAGTTCTCTACAGCCAGTCGCTGATCTTCAGAGACGGAACCACGTTCGGCCAGGCATACCAGGCCAAAGCCTTCGCCGCCGACGTAATCCAGATTATTTGCGTCCATTGCCTCAGTCAGGAACTCGTCCAGGAAGGCATCAATCGCCTCGATCTCAAGATCGCTCTTGAATTCGAGATTCAGTTCAAAGCCCAACTCCTGAAACTCGTCAACACACAGCTTCTTGCGCAGGCGACGGGACCGATTGGTAGCCATAAGTTTTCCTCTTGAATGATGTCAGCGCGGATTGTAGCAGGGTAGCCCCGCTCCCGCTGGCCTTCCGACCGGCTGCATTGCTAAACCCGTCGCGCAGCGCCCTGTTACCCGGACTGATACCAGTTGGCGTTCCTGAACGCGGATATGCTTTGCACTTTGTTTTGCCATTCAAGCCGAGATCGGCAAGTATCTTTCCCGGATTCGACGCCTTTGATGGAGAGATAATGAATCGTTTTATCTGGCTCTGGGACAACGCCGCAACGCTGGCCGGGATAGCTACGCTGCTGGCCCTGCTGACGGCATTGACCCTCTGGACTCGCCTGCTGCGACATCGAGCAAAGCCATTGGTGGTGACCGCCGCTCACTTTCGTCCCTCCTTGCTTCCAGGCGACTGGACGACGTTCCTGCGAATCAAGAACCGCAGCGATCGACCAATGGTCATCCAGCGTATCGACATCCAGGGACCGCAGATCCACTATCTGCGCTGCGTGGCGGGTGAACTGATCGAAGGCCGAAATGTGCAACCGGTGCTGGCGGCGTTCAGTCACGACAGCGCTACACTGGCTCCGGGCGGCACCTTCTCTACATCGAACCACGATCTTGACCATGACGCGGCCAACGAGCTATTCAGCAGCCAAAACCGGTTAGGCGTCATAACCGATCGCGGTGACTACTGCCTTGCCTTGCCGCACCTGAGAGTAAACAGACTTCACACGGGCGATCCCGACTTTGAACTCGCAACCGACAGTCGCTGGGTGCATGCATGGAACAGGCTTAGGGTCATGATCGCCGGTCTGGTTTCTAACCGGTCAATCCGGCGACACATACTGGGCATCAGAGACGAGCGCGCCGGCAGCTGATGCACAGCAGCTCTTGTGCCAAAGTTCAAAGCAGCTCAAGAAATGCATCCACAGACATCGGCTTGCCAAACAGGTAGCCCTGAAAGTGCCTGCAGCCATGCAGACGCAGAATATCCTGCTGCGCAGGGTGCTCAACGCCTTCGGCGATGACCTCAAGTTCAAGCCCTTCGGCCATCGACAATATGGCTCTGACAATGGCGATGTTGCCTTTGTCATCAGGGAGCCCTCGGACAAAAGACTGGTCTATCTTCAGTTGGTCGAGCGGCAGGCGCTGCAGATACGCCATGGATGAGTAACCGGTACCGAAGTCATCAATGGCAAACCGCACTCCCATCTCCCTCAGCAGCTGCATTCGAGAGACGGCTTTGTCTACATCGGTCAGCAACAGGGACTCGGTTATCTCAAGCTTGAGCTGCAGTGCACTGGCGCCTGTCTGCTGCAGAATTTCCCTGACCTGACAGACAAAATCGTCCCGATACAAAAACCGCGCGCTAATGTTGATGGCTAACGTCAACGCTGCGGTCTGCGGTTGCTGAGCCCATCGCGCCAGCAGCTCACAACCCTGACGCAGGATTGCCAGATCCAGCGGCTCTATCAGCCCAGAGCGCTCGGCAATGTCGATAAATACGCCCGGCGCAAGCAGGCCCCGCGCAGGATGCTGCCATCTGACCAGCGCCTCGGCCCCTTCAACATTACCGCTGGCATCGGCCTGGGGCTGCAGATAGAGGACAAACTCTTCCAGCGCAAGCCCTCGCCGAATGTCCTCCTCAAGCTCGAGCCGCATGCTCACGACCGCCTGCATCTGCGGGTCATAGAAGCTCAGCATGTCCTTGCCTGCTGCCTTGGCGCTGTACATCGACAGATCGGCGTACTGCATCAGTTCGTCAGCGGTGTGTTGCTCATCGTTGAACAGCACAATGCCGAGGCTCGCACTGCTGCTGAAAACCTGATCTTTGATCAGGTAGGGTTCACGCAGGGTTTGCAGCAGCTTCCTACCGATGTGTTCAACCTGGGTGGCCGCTTCGGTCGCATTGACTTCAAGGCCCTCGAGCAAAACCACGAACTCGTCTCCGCCGAAGCGCGCTACCGTATCGCGCTCACGCAGGGCGTGCCGGAGCCGCTCTGCAACCTGACACAGCATCCCATCTCCAATCTGGTGACCGTAGAGATCATTGACGTTCTTGAAGTCGTCCAGATCCAGGAAAATCAACGCAGCGTAGTGCTGCTCGCGGTGGCATACCACAAGCGCCTGCTCCAGGCGCTGACGCATCAGCCGACGATTGGGCAGATTGGTCAGCGGATCGTAAAAGGCGAGATGCTGAATCTTCTCTTCGGCATCCTTGCGCTCACTGATATCGGTCAGAGACGCAACATAGTTAGTCAGGCGTCCCTTGGCATCGTGTACAGCGCTGATCGTCAGCCATTCGGGAAATGCCTCGCCACTCTTGCGGCGGTTCCATATTTCGCCCTGCCAGCCACCAGACTCGTTAAGCGCCTTCCACATCTGCTGGTAAAACTCCGCCCCCTGATGGCCTGAGCCGAGGATTCGCGTCGGCTGGCCCAGAACCTCTGCTTCGCTGTAGCCGGTGATGGCCGAGAACGCGCGATTGGCCTTGATGATTCGTGTCTGCGCGTCGGTAACCAGCATCCCCTGCTGGGATTCGAACGCGATTGCAGCGATCCGCTGATCAAGCTCAAGGGCTACCCGGTCGCTGATGTCGCGTGCCAACAGCACCACTGCTCGCCGCCCACCAATCATAACTTCCAGACGCCGTGCTCTCGCTTCAAAGGTTCTGATCCCTGCCAGCGTCTGCATGCTGTACTCGATTGACAGCGATTGATCCGTATCCAGTGTCCGCGCGATAAACTCGAGAAAACGATCAGCCTGCTCCTTCGGCAATACGTCCTGCAAACGCCTGTTCAGCAACTTTGATTGCTCAGCAGCAAGCAGTTCGTGCTGCGGCGAGCTGACTTTAAGGTAGGTGCCCTGCTCGTCAAGCACCATAAATACATCCGGCACCGCGTCCGTCACTGCCTTCAGATAGGCCTCGCTCTGGCGCAGCGCATTGCGTGCCTGCCGCTGCTGCTCCACATCTTCCAACAGCAGACCAAGCAAAACAGCGGCCGGGATCAGCACTGCCAGTAGCGGTACCAGAGCATGCTCCAGAAACAGGGCATAATTGTCAGCTGGCAGCAGTGCAAGATTCAGTACCTCAAGCAGATGAATCAGCGTACTGAAAAGCACTAACGAAAAAACATTGAACGGTATCCGGTGGTGCCGATTCAAATATCGGAACAGCAATCCCATCACCACCGGCATGAGCACATTCAGCAATCCGGGGGCCAGGCCAACACCGCCAAGCGAGAGCCTGAACAACCCGCCCATGGCCCCTGCAATCCCCGCGACCAGCGGCCCGCCAAAAAACGCAGCCATGCTGAGCACCACCGTACGCCCATCGAAGATCAGCCCATCAGCCAGCTCAAGCGGAATCATCATGCCAACAATGCACACAGCGCCAAAGAGGACTCCCGAGCACACCTTGCCAGGCAGCTCGTAGCCATCCAGGTAGCGCATGATCATTGCGTGAAGCCAGCAGAGCGCAATCAGCAGCGTCAGATTCTCGACCAGATCCAGAAACATCAAGTACCTCGAAAGCCGCTGACCATAGCGGCGCCTGCAGGCGCGCGCAGTCTCGAATTGATATTGAGCGGCAAGGCAAACCTCCCGCAAAACCATAGGCGCAACTGGGACGTCCAGCCACCTAATCATGTCACATTGATGTCACTCAAAAAACACGAGCGCCAAACCGGGGCTGCCCCCCCCCTCGCTCGGCGGATGCCGCTATTTTTCGAGAATAAGCTCTACTCGGCGGTTGGCAGCCCTGCCGGTGGCGGTATCATTCCCCTGCAGTGGTTGCGTATCGGCATACCCCACGGCGACCAGGCGCTGACTGGCAATACCATTAGCCTCAAGGTAACGCACCACACTGCCGGCACGCGCCCCAGATAACTCCCAGTTCGACGGATAGCGCAGGCTGCGGATTGGCAGACTGTCCGTGTGCCCGGCAATGGTAATGCGGTGCTCACCCTGACGCAGAACCGGCAACAACTTGCGCAGCACCAGCAGACCGTCAAGACTCAGCTCCGCCTCTGCCGGTGCAAAGATGATCTCGCTGCTGATGCGAAAACTCACACTCTGGTCGTTATAGATAACCTCGATGTCATCTCCCAGCGCTGAGGTATCCAGCCCGGAAAGCGGATCAGACGTCGGTGCCGGCGCAACCGGCTCCGTAATCGGCGGAGAAACGATCTGCACAGGAGCTGCTGTCTCGCTGAGCGTGTCGACCTGGACGCCGCCCGATGAGTTATCACGTACCGAGCCGGCAAACGTCAGCATGACCACCAGCATCACCAGCAGCAGCGTCAATACATCCAGATAGACAGTAAGCCAACCCTCCTCTTCCGGAGGCTCGAAGGCTTCATGAATAACCGGCTGTCGCCGAGCCCTATGCGCAGCAACAGCACCTTCTCGCCGTGCCCGCTGCAGTTCAAGTTCGGTCAGATGCAGCTGCTTTTCAAGCAGGACGCTGCGTGCGCGATCATCGCCATCGCCCGGCAGCTCAGTCATCACGAGCCTCGCCGTGCAACGCCGGCTTGCCCTTGCTGCCGTCATTGATCTCGTCCCGGTAATGGGCCATAAACGACTTGAGCATTTCGCGCATAACCGCCGGACTGCATTTTCGGTTCATCATCGAGATGCCCTGCATGATGGTATTCATCAGCGCCACGCGATCCTCGGTGCGCCGCTCCAGTTTGACCGCAACCGGCTTGAACAGCAGGTTCGCCAGCAGCACTCCGTAAAAGGTCGTGATCAGGGCGACCGCCATCTGCTGGCCAATACTGGTAACGTCACCGTCGCCCAGCAGGAACATCAAATTGACCAGACCGACCAGGGTCCCGACCATGCCAAAGGCCGGCGCGTAGCTGGCCATGACACGAAACAGCTGCGCCTCGGCGTGCTCACGCGCACGCAGACGCGCTATGCGCCACTGCAGAAGATCCATCACATCCTCTTCCGGCGTCATATCCACTACCAGTTGCACGCCGGTCTTGAGAAACGGATTGGCAACCTGCTCAAGGGCCCGCTCAACCGCCTTAAGGTCACCAGACATCCAGATACGATAGATTCTGATCAGCTCTTCGATATCCTGCCGCGCATACAGCCGCTCATTACGCATCACCGTTGCCAGCAGGCCGAAGATGCGCAGCACCTCGCGCATGGGGTAGCTGATAAAGGTCGCCGCCAGCGTGCCAAACAGCACAATCCCCAATCCGGGCAGATTGAGAAACAGCCCCGGCGCCTCCGTTGAAAACACCAGAACAGTGGCAAGCAACAGCACACCGGCAATCATGCCGATCAGCGTGGACGGATTCATGCAGGCTCCATCAGAATGTAATTGGGTGTTACACAGTACGAATTGCTCGATGTTCCACGCAATCAGGGCCGGTACCGGACTAAGGTAAACGGAAAAACCGAAGCGAATTTGGTTGAAAAGTGTGCCTGAGCCTCGGAGATGGTGGTAGCCCATAAGACACGCCATCCATAACTCCTCGCCAGTCAAACGATACCTTCAAGGACATGGAGCTAGCCAGGCGAGTACATATGCCAGCGTATCAGTCTGGAGCTCATCTGACACCAGTCCTGTACATAAGCGAGGAATCGGCACCTTGCAAAGCAGCCGATGCTTGCTCAATACATACTTCGAAAAAACGGTTAACCGTCGATGACGCTGATTTTCTTCCAAGTGGGCAAGCTAAACTGGGACTCCTCACCCCAGCACTCCCCTTGCTACGTCAGGCAAAAAGAAAGGGCGCAATGCGCCCTCCCGAATAGTCACTTATGCGGTGACCGGATTTTTCACCTCTCTGTCCACCATGTCCTTGCCCAGGCGGGTCCAGGTCAGCAGGAAGCATAGAGCGCTGGCAGCGTAGAGGCAGGCCATTATGACCATGGAGGTTTGCAGACTTTGCGCATAGACCTGCCCGCATACGTCCTGCAGGTTCTGGTTCAGTTGACCAACCACTGCGGGATGACACTGGTTCCGTGCCAGTTCGCCAGCCGCCACACCAAGATCGGCGATACCGGACTTGAAGAAGATGTCCGAGATTGCGCCAATGAACAGCGGGCCGAAGCCGTAGCCAATCAGGTTGACCAGCAGCAGCATCACCGCCGTGGCCATAGCGCGCACTCGCATGCTTACCACGCCCTGGCCGATGGTGTACTGGGCGGCCAGGTAGCCATACTTGACGAAGCCACCAATGATCAAACCGATTGCCGCGTAGAACAGGTTGTCCGTGGTGAAGGCGAAGATATAAAAGGGAACCGACAGCAGCAGGCCCGCCGCCGGCACCCAAGCGATGGCACCCGGGTGCTTCTTGTAAATTCTGGTCGCCAGCCACCCGGTAGCAAAGGTACCAATGGCGGCTGACAGGGCAACCGGTGTGTTGATCCAGATCGCAGCCTGACCGGCAGTGATCTCGTAGGTCCGGACCAGAAAGATCGACTGGAACGAGGAGATACCATAGCCGCAGAACGCAGCGATGGTAGCGCCAGCGGTCATCAGCCAGAAGGCAGGCTTGCCCATCAGCTCATGGATCGCTTCACCCAGGCTGGCCCGCTCTTTTTTCACCGCGACCGGCGGATCGGTATAGCCTCGCGGCGGCTCCTTGACCGTGAGTTTGAAAACCAAGGCGACCAGCAGGCCAGGCAAGCCGACGACGAAAAAGGCGGTGCGCCAGTCGAACACATCGGTCACCCAGCCACCAACCAGGTTGGCAACCATGGTGCCGAGCGTTACGCCCATGGCGTAGAAACCCAATGCCTGTGAGCGCTCTCGAGGGATGAAGTAGTCCGCGATCAGCGAGTTGGCCGGCGGTGTGCAGCCCGCCTCGCCAATACCCACACCAACGCGGCACATCAGCAGAATCCAGAACGCGCCGATGGTCACCGAGCCAATGGTGACTTCCGTCGCCAGGCCGCAAAGCGCGGTCATCAGCGACCACAGGGCCACACAGACCGTCATGATCCAGACACGGTTTGCGACATCGGCAAAGCGTGCCAGCGGGATGCCAACAGCGGTATAGAGCAGGGCGAAACCAAACCCGGTGAGAAGCCCGAACTGGGTGTCTGTAATCCCCAGGTCCGGCACCAGGTCAGGGCCGACGACGGCCAGCAGGGCGCGGTCAACGAAATTCAGGATGTAGATAAATGTCAGCGCAAAGAGCACATAATTGCGATAAGCCTTGGAGCCGTAGCCGGCCAGTTGGCCTTGGGCTGCGCCCTCTGCGGCAGTGGTGGGTCTCGTGGACATAAGCCTTCCAGGTATATTGTTATTGGTCGATGCGGACTGTAATCCCACACTGGTATTACCTACTGCAAGCACGGTCTGGCCTGAAGAACAGCATAAACCCCTGCCCCGCAACCGGACGAGCCGACCCACTATATCGGCATAGCGGGATACAGTGGCGGACAGAATTGTTGAGTTTTGTCGCCGGACTTATTCACCTCAGGCGATTACCAGGCTCAGGCTCGCATGCGTCATCCGTGCGCATTACGTTACAGGGTAATAGCGAAACGACCAGTCAGGATCGAGCCAAACAGCCGGTTTGAATACCCGCCCATAAACAAATGCCATAGCTTGAGCGGCACGCTGCAGAAACGCACGCCTTTGCAGCCTGCAGTGTTTACTGCCTGTTCTGACCGAGTCTGCTGGTGCACAGACCTAACACTACAGCAAGGGAATACGACGTGCCCTGCGCCGTCATGTGAGTTTTGGCAGCGCCATCTGACTGCATTGTTAACTGCCGATCCGAATCAGTCGGCATAACAGGTCACTCGACGGTCATCCTCAGGATGGATAGAAGATCGCTGACCATGCCAGCGAAGGGATGATCCCGAGGGATCAGCGGGCTCACGAGGAAGTGGTGGGAGTTGACTAGGTTCCAGGCCCGGATATTGCCAAGATCAGTAGCTGCGAATTGCACCGACCTTGCGCCAGACGAAAAAAAGGCCAGATCAGTCTGATCTGGCCTTTCGATTGTTTGGTCGGGACGGAGTGATTCGAACACTCTACCCCTTGCACCCCATGCGTTTTTTTGGTGGATTCCCATGGATTCCCATAGACGTTACCGGAAAGCAAAAACCCTAGTAAATACGGGGCATACAGGCTAGATTAGCATCCACAAACGTCCACCACCATCCACCGACAGCCGAGCGATTCGGTGGGGCAAAAGTGGGGCAAAATTCTAAGCCACCGTTTTATACAAGGGGTAGAGAGTGGCCAAAATCACCGCCAAGCAGCTTGAAGCACTCACCACGACTGACGACGGAAAAACTCTCCGGGAAGATGGCGGATTGGTTGGTAAAGTACGTGCTGGTGTCCGCGGGATCACCGTACTCTTCCGCTACGAATTCAAGCTCGATGGCAAGAAAGGTGACCACCGACTGGGTAGCTGGCCGAAGAAGTCTCTAGCCCAAATTCGTGCTGAACGTGATGACGTACGTGCAACAGTCAGCAAAGGCGTTGACCCAACCTCCGCCCGCAAGGCAGCCAAGATCGAAGCGCAAGCCGCCATTGCTGCCACAATCGCTGAAGCCGAGCGCCAGGCGAGTGAGAGCAAGACCGTTCAGGATCTGTTCGATACCTGGCTGGCTGACGGTGTCGCTCGCCAGGACGGCAATGCCGAACTGCAGCGCAGATTCAAGAAAGACGTCCTCCCCTTCATCGGCAAGACTCAGGTCCGCAGCCTGACAGACAAGGACCTACTCAGCGTCCTGCGTAAAGTCAAAGCACGCGGGCTCAACCGCTCTGTTGTGATCCTCAACAACGACTTAGGCCAGATGCTGCACTGGGCCGAGAAACGCAAACCCTGGCGCCCGCTGATGGCTGACGGCAACCCAGCTGACCTGATCGACGTGAAGAAACTACTCGATCATGACTACCAGGAAGAACGCGACCGCGTGCTGTCCCCTGATGAGATTCGTGAGCTCTGGAATATCTTCATCAAACTGGAAGAGGACTACACCGCCCTGCGCGCCGGCAGCAAGTACAGCGGCATTCGACCAGTCAACGAGCGCGTTCAGTGCGCCGTATGGATCTGCTTGAGCACCCTATGCCGCATCGGCGAGTTGCTAAAGGCCGAATGGAAGCACGTCGACCTGGAGACCGGCCGCTGGTTTATTCCAGCCGAGAACACCAAAGGCCAGCGCGGCAAACGTCAGGACCATCACGTTTTCCTCTCGGACTTTGCGAAAGAACAGTTCCAACGCCTGCAGCACGAAACCGGCTCTACGCCATTCGTGTTCCCGAACCGTGCCGGCGATGCCCACGTCAACACCAAAACCGTAAGCAAGCTGATTGGCGACCGCCAATGCATGTTCAAAGACCGCAGCAAGCCTCTGGCCGGCAGACATCACGACGACAGCCTGGTTCTGGCAAAAGGAGCCAACGGCGAGTGGACACCGCACGACATGCGCAGAACCGGCGCAACCATGATGCAAGCTCTGGGAGTACCCCTCGACATCATCGACCGCTGCCAGAACCACCTGCTGGGCGGATCCAAGGTCCGACGGCATTACTTGTTGCACGATTATGCCGAGGAAAAGCGGCAGGCTTGGGAGATTCTCGGAAGAGAGCTGCAGTTGATTTTGAGTTTGCCAGACGAAACATAGCTAAGAGGATACTGGCACTCAAACGGACAACACCGAGCCCAATCCCGAAACGGAGCCGATCTCAGGTGAACACTTGATCGATACAGCCATTCTCACATTGGATCATTGTCTATGCGAAATCCCACAATCGAACCGGCTCGCAAGCAACAGCACCAATACATTCTTGATCGCCAGGACGGATCATGGCTGACACTCCATGAGTTCATGGGTGATGGTGATTACGGGGATGTCATAGCAGAGCGGCGGGTCGGTGTCCGGATTGAAATTGCCGAGGGTCAGGATCGCTATGTATGTCCAGCATGCGAAAAGCCTATGATTCTTGCCTCCCATCGCATCCAAAACCGAAGCAAAGAGCGGTTCTACTTCAAGCACCTGTACGATGACGGATCCTGCTCTGGAATAGCCGGACTTGGTGCCAAAACAATTAATGCAATGCGGTTTGGTCAAACGAAAGAAAGTGTTGAGCACCATCGCTTAAAGGCCATGATCCTTGCGAGTATTGAGCATGACCCGGCTTTCACCGACACACTAGCTGAACGACGCTGGGTCGATATTGAGGGCGAGAGTTGGCGGCAACCTGATATACAAAGCCGCTTCAATGGCCAGCGCGTAGCCTTCGAGGTCCAGCTTTCGACCACTTTCCTGCATGTGATCGTTGAACGAATGAGGTTCTACCAGCGCAATGATGGCAGGCTGCTGTGGCTGTTCCGCGATCTCGACGCAGAGCATTTTCGATTAGCAGAACAGGACATCTTCTTCTCGAACAATCGAAACGCTTTCCGGGTTACCGAACAGACCGTCGCCCTGTCTCGTGCTCACAAACACTTTTTACTTGAGTGTGTCTGGCATGAGCCCTTCGTAACCGATGGCCGCATTGAAACCAGGCTAGCTCAGCGGATCGTCAGGTTTGACGAGCTGAAATTCGATGTGAGCGACCAGGGAGCCCCCCGCACCTACTTCTTCGATTACGAGAGCGAAAAGGTTCGCTCGGAGCAGGAGCTTATTGATCGCAAGCGTGTTATGCGTGATCAGGAGATTCGCCAGTCATTTGAGAGCTTCTATCTCCCATTTCTTCGGCATGAGTTAACCAGTACCGATATTGAGGAGCGATGGCCCCAGCTCGTTAGCCTATTTCAATCACTAGGACTTGCGTTACCAGAACACCCTTTCACCGTAGACGGCCCCTACAACTATCTCGTGGCGGCCTATTCGGCAAGAGAAGGCGTTCCGGTAGGGCTAGGCTACGGAAACCTCGTGCAGGTGGCGCACTACCTGGTCGACAAGCGGAAAGAAACGCTCTGGGTTTTCAGACTCATGCTGGAGGCACATGACCGGGCGAACCTAATGAGAGAGTACGACACCACCCAACGCTGGCGGCAGAAGGTTACGCAGTACCGTGACGCCCTTCGGCGAGAAGACCCGGAGTATATGCCCAACCGAGCTTTCGACCGACTTCTCAGTTTCCTCTTCCCAGAGATAAGCGAGAAACTGGTCATGGCGCCCCGTCAACTGCTTGGGGAGCCAAGGACAGCACAGAGCTGACTTCTGTGCAGTTACTCCACAACTGAATAGGACCTTCTGCCCATAAATCGACATCCAGGCAAGAGATCTTGAACCACCAGGTCGATTTGGTCCTTACCCTGTGAGTCCGTTACAGCCCACCCGCACTTCTCCAGCTTATTACGATCCTGACGGCTTTGCCGGTCTTCAAAATACATCCCGTCATGGTACACCTCGCGGAAGATGAGCAGCCCATCTCGCTTGATCACATAGTTTCCGGGCTCTTCAGGAAAATTCACCTCTGTCTGTTCTGTGCAGCCGGTGGTGAGTGCCAACGCTGCGATGATCGGAGCTACGAGCTTTAACGATTTTGTCATGTATCGCGTCCTTGGCATTGGTTCGTTTCTAAGCATCAGTAGGCAGCCATAAACCCAAGCTCAATGCGCCGCAGGCAAGTCACTCCAACGGGTTGTGAACTCGGGAGTCAGGGATTGACGTTCCATGCTCCAGCCCGCCCCTGTGATGCCCCGGGTAAGGCGGACGCATCCTCCCCTGCTTGGCAATGATCGAGTCCATGACTTGCTCACCAGCCCTCATAATGCCTCAACCTAGTTGCCCTAGAATCATGGAATCAAAGACAACCCCAACTCCGCCAGAAACTGATTGTGGCGCTCTTTCGCCTCCTTGATTAACCCCTCGATCGCCGTGAGCTCAGCATGCACCAGCGAGAGCTTGATCTCTTCCTCCGCCTCCGCTGTGCTCACATAGCGAGAGATATTCAGGTTGAAGTCGTTCTTCTCGATTTCCGCCATCTCAACCCTGCGAGAGTAGCGGTCCTCTTCCTTGCGAAACTGATAGGTTTCGATGATCTTGGCAATGTAATCATCCGTCAGCTGGTTCTGTCGCTTGCCTTTCTCGAAGAGCTCAGCCGCGTTGATGAACAGCACATCGTCAGGCTTTTTGCACTTCTTCAGCACCAGGATGCAGACTGGGATACCTGTGGAGAAGAACAGGTTGGCTGGCAGGCCGATCACGGTGTCGATGTGTCCATCCTTGAGCAGCTTGGTGCGGATGCGTGCTTCAGCCCCGCTGCGGAACAACACACCATGCGGAAGAATGATGGCCATGACGCCATCCTGCTTCAGGAAATGGAATCCATGCAGCAGGAAAGCAAAGTCTGCTGCCGACTTGGGAGCCAGCCCATAGTTTTTGAAGCGAGCATCCTCTCGCAACGTCTCCGAAGGATCCCAGCGGTAACTGAAAGGGGGATTGGCCACAACCGCATCAAACTTCGGAACCTTGGCTGGATTAGTCTCGCGCAGCATCTCCCATTCATTGAGCAGTGTGTCACCGTGGAAGATCTCGAACTCCGAATCCTTCACCCCATGCAACAGCATGTTCATGCGCGCTAGGTTGTAGGTTGTGATGTTCTTTTCTTGCCCGTAGATCTTGCCAATACCATTCGTCCCCATAAAGCGACGCACGTTCAGCAGCAACGAGCCCGAACCGCAGGAAAAGTCCAGCACGCTGTCTAAGTGGGTACGGCAGCCAGTTTTCGGCTCCTGACTATCAAGTGTCACGATGGCAGACAGAATGCTGGAAATGCGCTGCGGCGTGTAGAACTCACCAGCTTTCTTGCCGCTACCGGCAGCAAACTGGCCGATCAGATACTCGTAGGCATCGCCCAACGTGTCACTGTCGGTTGAAAATTCCTTCAGCCCCTTTGCAATCTCGGCGACGATCTTGCACAGGTGAGCATTGCGCTCGACATAGGTCTTTCCGAGCTTGTCAGAAGACAGGTTGATCTCAGAAAACAGCCCCCGGAAGGTGCTAGCGAAAGACTCATTCTCGATATAGCTGAAGCCCTGCTGCACAGCACTAAGCAGGCCATCCTTCTGGGTGCGCGCAAGCTCGGCGATGCTGCTCCACAGATACTCCGGACGAATCACATAATGCACCTTGCGGCGCATCAGCTTCTCAAACTCATGGGTATCAGACGAATTTTCTTCGTACCAGATCGCCAGCGGTGGACGGCGATCAAGCAGCTCACCCTTGGCATCCTTTGGCACCACCGGATAGTCCGATCCCAGCTCCTTCTTCGCCGCAGCTTCGTAGTTATCAGACAGGTAACGCAGGAACAGGAATGCCAGCATGTAGTCACGGAAGTCATCCGCGTTCATCGCACCACGCAGCTGGTCGGCAATGGCCCAGAGGGTTTTGCCCAGTTTCTGTTTTTCAAGCTCGGTCATGGTTTGCCTACTGTTGCTGCCTCAGGGATTTGAGGAAACAAGTCGGGATTGAAGGGGTAGCGACTTAGGAAGTCGTGCAGAATTTTTCTGAAGTAGGTTTTGTTCTCTTCGAGCATGGGCTTCGGCTCGAACAGGGAGTAGTCACCATGGCTCATAATGTTGATGAGCCGGGCGAGAAGAATGCCATCAGGATCGTCGGGATCACCTGCAATGCAGGCCGAGAAATTCGTGAAACCATGAAAGCTTGCCGATTTTTCCAACACAGAACGCAGCATGTTGAAGTGGTAGGTATACAGCTCTCCCGACTGCTCGGCCTTGGACAGCTCCGTCAGCACCGCCGTATGGTGGAAGAACGGTGTTGCTCGCGTGAACTCCAGCGTATAGCTGCCATCGACCTTGGATTGCGATAGGAAGTGGGCAGACACCTTCTTTGACTTACGTGCGTCAAGCTCGTTGCTCATCACGTTGAAGAAAAGCGGATGGTGCGACGAGATCACGACTTTCAGTGGTCTGTCCGCGCTCTTCAACAACTGAGTCAGATGACAGCCAAGACTGATGATGTTGTGCTCGTCGAGCGATGAAATGGGGTCATCAATGTAGACGTATCGAACCCAGCTGTAAGCCTCGATCTCCGGATCCATTGCCAGCTGCATGACCGCCAGGAAGAAGCACCAGACAAACAGGTTTTCCTCGCCACGCGAAACCTTGATGTTGTCGACGTCCTGCCCGTCTACTGTGCGAGAGAAGTACACAACCCAGTCCTGGGTGTCGATGCGGAAATCGAAATCTGCATACCGCCGCAACAGCAATCGGATGCGGGTATCCATCTCCAGCTCAGCCAGGCCGGCAAAAAAGCGAGAGTCCGCGTTGAGCGTAAGGCGACGCTCACTGTCACCCTCCAGATCATTGTCCCAGTGGAACAGATCTTCGGTGAAAGCATTGAAATACAGGGTGTCACGGGACTCATCCTGCTTGCCAATGTCCTTGAAGGCCATAGACAGCCGTGTCTTGCCAGTGCCGTTGTAGGCATACAGCAGAATGGTCGTTATCTTGCCCTGCAGTACCTGCCGCAGATGCCCGGCCAGCGCCGGGAGATCGGCGAAAGTTGGCAGCTGTCTTTCAGACCCCATTACTCGACTCCATCCATGATTCGCCAGGCCCGGCGATAGACCTGCCCGTCAGCACCCAATGCAGCTCCCCACGCCAGCTCAGGCAACGCCTCAAGACGTTTCCGGATCGAAGGCAAGGAGTCCCCAGATTTCAATTGCATCGCCTGCGCCAGGCGTGGTGCAGCCCGACGCGGTACGCCCAACAGGCGCAGCGAGACCGCCTCATCTGTGGATACGCCGTAGTACACCTGCGATGGAAGATTGGCCAACTGACTGCGTTCGTCCTCTTCAAGATCGGACGCTGTAATTGCCAGCAGCGCGCTCAACCCCCAGGACGATGTATGAGCCAGCTTGCCGAACAGGTTCTGCCCACACTTGGTCAGCGCTACCACCGTGTCTGAGCCATCCTGGCTGAAGTGCCGCTCAGCAATGGTGGCTAGCTCTTCGCCATTCACCCAGTCCTTCAGGATGAGCGCAAGCTTGTCACCATCCGGTGTTTTGCCCCCCAGAACTGCACTCAGGTTATCGCGCAGCTCTGGTACACGCAGCAGCACACCCATCATGCTCTGCAGGGTGCTGTCACCGGCCTGGAACAGCCTGTCTCGATCCCAAGAATCCGGCCCGATGTTACCGCGATGGGTCATGACCGTCTTGATGCTCTGCAGCGAGAATCCCGTACTGTCAACCAGGCCGAGTGGTTGTGCTGGGCTGGCCATGTAGGAAACGTAACTGCGGATACCAGTCAGCAGATTTCGAGCGAGCTGGCTGTTTGACGTGCGCAACCGTTCAAAGCCGAAGGTGCCACGCAAGACCTGCTCGATCTGATCGGCAAAGTTGAAAGGCTGCCCCATTTGGCGGTAGGTGTGTGCGAGGTACTGAAGAAAGCTCGACCACTCTGGATGGTGATAAACAATCAACCCAAGGTCAGTTAGCTCACCGGCTGCAGCCTGAGCCAACTGAATCAGTGCAGAGTTCAGGTCTCCGGTGCTGCGATTGATGAAATCACGACGCTTTGCCACTTCGGCTTCATCTTTGGCAACCAGAGCCACCACACCCAGCTGCCCCTGAGAAACACGCCCCGCCCGACCGGCGATATTCCAGAAATCCTCTGCCGGCATGTCCTGGCCAAAGGGGTACTGGGTCGCAGCCATCACCACACCACTGACCGGGAAGTTCACCCCCTGAGCAAGGGTAGTGGTTGCAGCCAGGGTATCAAGATGACCTTTCTCGAACAGCCACTCCATCAGCATCCGGACTTCTTCCGGCAACCCGCCATGGTGTACACCCACACGGTGCGACAGCAGATCCACTAGCGGGAACTGCACGCCCAGCTCTGCCGCGACGTAGTTCTGCACAAAGCGCACATCCTCCGGCAGCGCCTCGCTTCGTCCGGACTTCAGCTTCTCCGCCAGCTTCCAGACAAAATCCGGACGACTGTGCATCGCAATCACCGGCCCACGGGCAGATAGCTTGCGTGCTGTGATCGCGGCCAACGTGCCCACATCCTTAGCTTTCGATAACGAGGCAGCCAAGCTCTGTTCTTTACCCAGGGAAAACACATCATCCAGGGTAATGCTGGGACGTGACGTGTGTACCGTCTCGAAGTTCACCTGATAATCGCGGCTACGCCCCTTATTGGCACCTGCATCTACCGGGCTGACAATACCGATGGCACGGTCATTCGGCTGCCAGTCCACCCCTAGGCTGATATCTTCCGAGTTCAGACCGCCCAGCCAGCGTGCCACTTCGCGGGCATTCTGGATGAAAGGTGTCAGCAGCAGGAACTGCGCCTCGCGGCACTCACGGTTGATGGTTGCCAGCAGCAACTCCAGTCGCAGCCCGCGCTCACTGTCCTGAATCGTATGAGCCTCATCCACCACGACCAATGTGAGCGGACGACCAATTTTCTCTTCCCAACCCTGACGCAGCATCAGATCGAACTTCTCCGGCGTGGCCACCAGAACACGGAACTGAGCATCGCTCTGCTCCTCGGCCAACACACCCGCCTCGATGCCGTTGACTTCCATGGCCGGACTGACCCGCTCCACCACCACGCCGAGTGGCTGGAAATCGCGCCGGAGCTGTCGCGTAACCTGATTCACTAATGCCCGGCTAGGTGCGAGATAAGCGACCCAGCCTTTGCGATCATCGAACTGATTCAGCGCCTGCAACATGCGGAACTGGGCAATCAGAGTCTTTCCACTGGAAGTCGGCAGACTGACCACGACTGCACGGCGGCTGGAGCCCAGCAAACCACGCTCAGCCAACGTGCGGCGCTGAGGTGGCAGCACATCGAACATGGCACGATCACCACGGCCACGGCTGACCAACTCGCGCACGAACTTCGTTACCCGTGAGTTCACCGCACGGGTAACCGTCCAGAGCGAGTTCGCCTCCATCTGAGCTGCTGCCCGTGCCAGCAGGCGCGTCAGCGGTCCCAGCTCAAGCAGCTGGGCGGTATCACAGGCCGCAATGGCACGGTCGAAGTGCGAGTCCAGCACCGGCTGAATCTGATAACTGTCCTCTACCACACCATCAGTGATGAAGTGGGCTAGCACATCAGCCGCCTTGGCCAGGTGGTAGATGGCGATCAGCTCCAGCGCCGAGCGTTTGGCTTGCAGCGGATCAAATGAGCCGAGGTACTCTCGCTCAAACTCCTGCTGACTTGTGCGCAAGGCAGCCACCCGCTCCAGCACGGTGTCACGGTCAATCCAGCCTTGCTTACGAACCAGGCGCAACCAGACATCGGTAAGCGTGGCACGACAACGCTCCCCCCAGTCTGGCGAATTAAGGGGCAGCACAGGCCAAGCTTTTTTATCATCAAGAGCACGCAGCCAGCGCGCAGCATCTGCTCCCCGGTCACCAATCACGGCTAGTACCGAGGCACGAAGCAGATGTGTGGCCGCGACCATAGGAGCCTCTGGTAAGGGTAGTACTCGCAGCAACCGGAAAGCATCTCCTGCTGCACTTTGCAGAATCGCCTGGCGTGCTTCGTCATCGCCGAAGCGATCCAGCTCCATATCCAGAACAGCCAGCTCCAGCGCAGCCACTACCTCATACATGGCCTGAGCATCGAAATCAGGCTCTTGCGGCGTCATTTCTCGGTAGAACTGTACCCTGTCGGCATCACGCAGCGCCTGAGCCCGGCTTTCTGCAATCGCATCCAGCAGCCAGTGACTCATGTCGCACCTCCCTGCTTAATAACAGCAGGCAGTTGCTCAATCGGCCATGGCATATACAAAGCAAGTAGGTGGCATCGTGTCGGGGCATGCACGCTCTTTGCGAGAGCCTTTCCGCGATTTTTCAAATCCATCTCGCTGGCTGCCTGATCACGGATGAGGACACCGAATAGCGCCAGATCCCGATTCCCAGACTCGAAATAGCGCCTGCAAGCAGCGTCAAAGGCTGGCTGATGCTCCGTGTTCTTGACTCTAGGTAGCAACCACTTGAGCAACTGACACAGAGTGCCCAGGTTACCGGCAAGGGTCTCCAGCTGATGGATCATGCCGCTGCGCCCGGTCATGACCTGCGGCGGCGATTTCTCTTCAGATGAGCATTTGACTTCGCCTAGAGCCAGGCGGTGGGAGTCGCCATCGCGCTGGAAGCCCACAATGTCCGCACCCGGCAGTGACGCAAAGGGGTTGCGTTTGTCACGCTCATTGTTCCAGGGCAGCACCACACCGTGGTGTTCTTGCAACATCGCTTCAGCTAACGCCTCACCAGCGGCCCAATCACGGGTCTCATGCAACTCGGCATCCAGCACCGCTTGCAAGGCATCCAGCCCCATACCGGTCAGGCTTAGCCCATGCAAGTGATCGCTCAGCGCCTGACTGCCTTCGCTATCGTTCAGGCGTGCGGCGACTTGCCCTTGCAGAAAGCTATTAAGAGCATCACCGGCCTGAACTGCTTCACCTTGCCAGGTGACACAGCCATCAGCCGACTGGTAGAGGGTTTGCCAGATCAAGTGTTGGTCTCATCCATGACAGGGAAAAGCTGCTGCATCAAGCTCAGCTTATGAGTTTTGAGGGCTTCCACTTTGCCCCTCTGAGCGGCGATCAGTGAGTCGAGGGAGGAAAGAAATCCGGCAATCCTCTCCTGCTCTGCCAGTGATGGCACCTTGATCCGCAAGCTTATGAAAAACGGAAGGCCGATAGTCTTGATCGTGCTCCCTGTAGCGATTTTCTCAAACAATGATTTTTTTTGCTGCAACGTGTAGTAAAGAAACCAGTTGCAGAGTCGATCAGGCTTGCAGGCCCACACAATAAAATGTTGACTCACAGCCATGGGCTCGCCCATCACGGCACTTTTACCCACGCCCGCATCTCTGCTTAGGAGAACAGCCCCTGCTGGATGCAGTACAGCAGACGAATTGGCTAGTCCAGCTGCTGAGATTTCTACTTCCGTCTCTGTAATAAGCCCTGCGTCCAGTCGCCTTGAGTCAGCCAGCGAAACCCACTTGATTCCACCATCGTAATACTCAGGGTGGGCCTTACTCGGCGTATGACCAGATCCCCGCTTTGCCAGATCTTCAAGAGGCTCATCCGCCCAAACCTCATCTTGAGAAAACTCGGGAAAGCGCAACAGGGGAACAGATTCACCATCGCGAGGGAGCAGCTGCTGCATCAGCCCCTGTTGGTGAGTCTTTAGGGCGTTCAGCTTCTGACTTTCCGCAGCAATCAGCTCGTCAAGGGATGACAAGCAATCGGCGATACGCCGCTGCTCAACCTCCTGAGGCGGCAATGCGATGGGGAACGACAAGAACACCTCAGTCTGGATGCGTTTTGCTTTTCGCCCACCGTCAGCAATCTCACCATTCTTCCTGTAGAAATCTTCTCGCTTTACGTACTCCAAAAGAAAAATGGAGTCCAGCCCGTTGGCAATATCAAAGCAGGGCAAGTCAACCGTCGACTCATACCCATCCAACTCCTCTGGGATAACCCCAAAGGCCTGATTAAGGAAGTCGAGCTTGCTGTAAATGAACTGACCGGCACTACGTTTGTAGTACCTGGTGTTTTCACTGCCTTTGATCGACTCATTTTTGGCGAATACACCATTCCCCCAAAGCTTGACCGTGATTTTCCTTGCAACGTCGCCTGCGCTACCTTCGACACGGCTTTCGGTCAGATACTCCGAAAGCTCATGCACCTCCCACGCCCCAGCCTCCCGAAACTCAGGAAACCGCAAGCGAGGCACCAGCACCATTTTCTTCTGCTGCATTTGCTCACTCATCGCCAGGCCGTCTTTCCGTAGTTTGCAGTGCATGCCCAGACACGACGGTCAAGGTAGGAATCAGCGGTGTATTCAGAGATGTCATGCCTGCCTCAGTGCTCATGAGCTGACAGCCCCGAAATTTCCTGCCCCTGTGCCAGCTTGTTCAGCAGCGGCGTCAGGTCTTCTACCAGCGCCAGTTCTTTCTGTGCGCGTGCCTTCCAACCCAGGTTCAGCGGAGCCATCAGCTCGGACAGACGCTCACCGTCGAAGATATGGCGACGCAGGATCTCATCGACAAAGCCTTGCAGGGCCCCCGGCGCAAGTCCGTGCCGGTTAGCAATGTCGGTCAGCTCGCTGGTCTTTTTGTGCGCTTTGAACTGTTCATAGCCGGCGTGGATCTGCTTTTCATCCAGCGCCTCATCGACTGGTAGGCCTCGGATGTATTCGGCGATGTCGTCACGCTCGTCGATGAACTTGGCATCCGCCTGAATGAGCCCGATGAGCTGTTCGCGGTTCATGGTCAGCTTGCCAGGCGTCTGCTGGGTCAGCTTCGCAATCAGCCCCATGATGTAGTCGTAGTCGATCACTGCCGAAGCGAACAACACGAACTCGAAGTCGAGCTGCTGCACCTCGGGGGCAACCTGATCGCCGGGCTTTCCTTGCTGCTCCTTCAGCCGCTTCGCGGTCTCCAGATAGACGCCTTTGAAGCTCTGCAGCTGATCTGGCGGGATGATCTGCGAGATCTGAGTCTGCTGTTCATCGCTGAGATCGGTGTATTGATCCAGCTGAGTCTTCAGGCGCTGCACTTCCTTGAACAGGTTGACGAACTGGCTGCGCGCCGCATCGCCCTTGAGATTGGCGACCTCTTCCGGAGCATTGCTCAGCCCCTGCGACTGCATGTAGTCGGCCAGCTTCTGGGTGGCTGCCTGCAAACTGCTAATGGCCTTGGGAGCCGGGTCTACCAGCCAGATTTCCCGTGGATTGCTGATCTTTTCCCCAGAGAACAGCGCAATGGCTTCTTCCACCAGCTTTTGCTGTTGGCGGAAATCTAGGACGTTACCAAAGGGCTTGCTGTCATTCAGTACCCGATTGGTACGCGAGAACGCCTGAATCAGTCCGTGGTGCTTGAGGTTCTTGTCCACGTACAGGGTGTTCAAGTACTTGGAGTCGAATCCAGTGAGCAACATGTCCACCACAATGGTGATGTCGATCTTCTGCCCATGCGGCAAATCAGCATTCGAGTACTTGTGATCCTTGATGCGCTTCTGCACGTCCTGGTAGTAAAGGTCGAACTCGCCAATACGGTGACTACAGCCGAAGCGGGCGTTGTAGTCCGCGATGATGGCCGTCAGTGCAGCCTTCTTGCCCTCGGGATCCTGCTGGTTGTCTTCCTTCTCCTGCGGCAGATCTTCCTGAATCTGCTGCACATCCTTGTTGCCCTCGGCAGGCGGGGAGAACACGCAGGCGATGTTAAGTGACACAAAGCTGCTGTCTTCTTCGTGCTTCTTCTGCTGAATAGACTTGAACGTCTCGAAATACTCGACGGCATCGTTGATGCTATGAGTAGCCAGCACAGCGTTGAACTTGCGGCCGTTAGTGGCAGCATCATGCTTGGCCAGGATGGTTTCTACGACCTTGGCCTTGGGTAGTCCTTCACCAGGCTTGGGTGGCTTCTTGCCTTCGGGCTTGAAGTAGTCGATGTGAAACTTCAGGACATTCTGGTCGTCGATGGCATGGGTGATCGTGTACTCATGCAGACAACGCTGAAACAGATCTTCGGTGGTGCGATAGGTGGCCTGTTGCCCTTCGATCTGCTGGTAGCTGGCGTTCTTCTCGAAGATAGGTGTGCCAGTGAAGCCAAACAGTTGAGCGTTGGGAAAGAATTCCTTGATGGCCTTGTGGTTCTCGCCGAACTGCGAGCGGTGGCACTCGTCGAAAATGAACGCCACACGCAGATCGCGCAACGGCTCCAGGCGCTGCTTGTAGGTCTCCTTGCCCTGCTTTTCCTTCTGTTTGTTGCGCTTGCTGTTTTCATCAAGCGCCAGGCCCAGCTTTTGGATGGTGGTGACAATCACCTTGTCCGCGTAGTCGTCGGACAGCAGGCGACGCACCAGTGCTTCAGTGTTGGTGTTCTCCTCGACGCAACCTTCCTGGAAACGGTTGAACTCCTCGCGGGTCTGCCGATCCAGATCCTTGCGATCCACCACGAATAGACACTTGTCGATGTCCGGATTGTCCTTGAGCAAGGTCGATGCCTTGAACGAGGTGAGCGTCTTGCCACTGCCAGTGGTATGCCAGATGTAGCCATTGCCACAGTTCTGGTGGATGCAGTCCACGATGGCCTTGACCGCGTAGATCTGATAAGGCCGCATCATCAGCAGTTTCTGCTCGCTGGCCACCAGCACCATGTAGCGGCTGATCATCTGACCCAGGGTGCACTTGGCCAGGAATGCATCGGCGAACCGATCCAACTGGGTGATCTTCTTGTTGTCCTCGCTGGCAAACTGGTAGACCGGCAGGAAACTCTCGTCCGCGTCGAAGCTGAAGTGTCGAGCGTTGTTGTTGGCGAAGTACCGGGTGTCGCTGCGGTTGCTGACGATGAAGAGCTGTAGGAAGCACAGCAGGGTCTTGCCGTAACCGTTGCCAGGATCGGCCTTGTAATCGACGATCTGCTGCATCGCCCGGCGCGGACTGACCGCCAGCGTCTTCAACTCGATCTGTACCACTGGCACACCGTTGATGAGTAGCACCACGTCATAGCGGTGGTGGCTGCTGTCGGTGTTCATCCGCAGCTGGTTGACCACCTCGAACTCGTTTTTGCACCAGTCACGGACGTTGACCAAGGTGTAGTTCAGCGGCGTGCCATCCTCGCGCTCGAAGCTGTTTATCCTGCGCAGGCGCTGCGCTGCGCTGTAGACATCCGGGGTAACAATGCTATCGAGCAGGCGCTGAAACTCGCCGTCGGTTAGCGTGACGTGATTGAGTGCGTTGAACTTGGCGCGGAAGTTGGCCTCCAGCGCAGAACGGTCACGAATGTCAGGGCGATGTGTGTACTTGAGACCCTCGAGTTTGCCAATCAGGTCAAGCTCGATCTGCTGTTCTGACGTCGTCATGAGTCCCGCACCAAAGTACCGAGTGAGTTATCGCAGCCACCATCTGGGCATGCGAAAGCAATGCTAGTCATGCGGGATTCCCCCTGTTTCGTCCCTGGCACAGCCCGCACACCGACTCGCCCAACCCCAGCGGCTGAAGCAGTCATCCTGCGCACACTGCCAGCGTAGGCCGTTATAGCCCTCAGGCCCAAGCGGCAAAAGAATGAACTCTTCTAGCCCGACTTACGAGATAACGGCTCTCACGCTGCCAAAAATTGCGCAAATTCTACCATACGATCAAATTGAAATTACCTCCAGAGTCAGCAGAAACCATCGATTTCGAGGAAGGTCCTGGCCAATATGAATGAGGGTCTATGGCTGCATGGCTGAGAGGTCGAGCGCTATGCTGGTATCTGCCGCACTATAGTAGATGAACCAGTCAAACCTGACCTCTCTCTCAGTTGCATTCGAATTTTCTTCAACCCTACATAACTCCCACGAGCCTACCCCAAGCCAGTCCGCTCAACTGGCCTGTCTCGTGAGGAGTTCTCTATGTCTCGATCCTGTCCGCGCTGTCGCTCGCAGCGCGTGGTGTTCTGCAACTACGGCAAGCGTATTGGCGGCACCGTAGGTACCGTCGCCGGTGCGTTCAGTGGTGCTGCGGCTTCAACCGCATCAGGTGCAGCAGCCGGTTTGCGCATCGGCATGCAGGTCGGTGTGTCTGGTGGCCCGGCGGGCGTCGGTGCGGGTGCTGTGTTGGGAGCCATTACCGGTGCCTTGGCTGGCTGCATTGCCGGCCTGCGTTTGGGCAAAGTGGTCGATGAGCAGTTGCTCTGCCGCTTTCGTTGCCTGGACTGCCACGCGCATTTCTGAGCCCCGCCCTTCCTGCTGTTTTGTCTCTCTTCGTCTCTCTCCCATTGTCTTTGACCGCCTGGGCTCTATGGCTCGGGCGGTCTATGCCGTTTTGGAGGTTTCCATGGCACATCAAGTTGAAACTATGGCCTACGTTGGCACCACACCCTGGCATGGCCTGGGTAGCAAGCTGTCCCGTCATCAGCCGCTGGAGGTCTGGCAGCATGAAGCCGGCATGAACTGGCACATCGAAGAGTCCCCGGTGCGCTTTCTGTCGGATTCGGCTGCGCATCTGGGCAGCATCCATACCTTTCCTGAGCAAAAGGTGCTCTACCGTTCGGACACTAAGGCTCCACTCTCAGTGGTCTCGCAGCGTTACAAGGTGGTTCAGCCCTTCGACGTGCTGGAGTTCTACCGGGATCTGACCGAGTACGCTGGCTTTGAGCTGGAGACTGCCGGCGTGCTCAAGGGTGGTCGCAAGTTCTGGGCCCTGGCCCGGACGGGGCAAGCTTCGGTGCTCAAGGGCAATGACCTGGTTAACGGCTACCTGCTGCTCGCCACGTCCTGCGACGGAACACTCTCTACCGTGGCGACCCCCACCACCGTGCGGGTGGTCTGCAATAACACACTGGCCATCGCGGTGGACGGTGCTGCCGAGTCAATCAAGGTGCCGCACAACACTGAGTTCAACGCCAAGGCGGTCAAACGCCAGCTGGGTATCTCGGTCGCGCAGTGGGATGACTTCATGTACCGCATGAAGCATCTGTCCCAGCGTAAGGTGAACACCGGTGAAGCGCTTGGGTATTTCCTGCGGGTGATCTGCGACACCGAGCAGGATGTGGAGGATCGCCGGGAGCTCACCCAGCATCGGGCTCTGCAGAAGGTGCAGGATCTGTACGCCGGAAAAGGACGCGGCTCTCAACTGGCCTCGGCCCAGAACACCGCGTGGGGCTTGCTCAACGCAGTGACCGAGTACGTCGACCACGAGAAACGCGCCCGCAGCATTGACCACCGCCTCGATTCTGCCTGGTTTGGTCAAGGCGCCACCCTGAAGCAAAAGGCTCTGGATCATGCCCTGGAGCTGATCGCCTGAGTTTCTCGCTTCACTTTTCTGCGTCTCTTCTCAATCCCTTCATCTACCTACTCGCCTGAGCCCGATCAGCGTCTGCTGGTCGGGCTTTTGTGCGTCTGGAGTTTGCTTATGAACACGCATCAAACCACACCGGCCACTGGCACCAACAAAGCAGGCCGTGGCGTCCTGCGCCTGGTTAGCACCAAAGACCTCTCCCGCAACGACTGGCTGGACGTGCGCAAACGCGGTATCGGCAGTTCGGATGCCGCAGCTGCTATCGGTCTCAACCCTTACAAATCCCAGCTGGAGCTCTGGCTGGAGAAAACCAACCGTGACGTTGGCCTGGCTAAACCCAATCCGGATGACGACACCACCCCGGTGTTCTGGGGCGTGGTGCTGGAGCCGGTTGTCGCCTCCCAGTACCAGCGCCGCACCGGCAACAAGGTACGCAAGGTCAATGCCGTACTGCAGCACCCAGACGTGCCCTGGATGCTGGCCAACATCGATCGCGAAGTCGTTGGCAGCAACGAGGTGCAGATCCTCGAATGCAAAACGGCTGGTCTGAACGGTGCCCGCCTCTGGCGTGACGGTGTACCCAAGTACGTTGAAATCCAAGTCATGCATCAGTTGGCCGTGACCGGCAAGCAGGCGGCGGATGTTGCGGTGTTGCTCGGTGGTCAGCAGCTGGAGGTCTATCGCATCGAACGTGACGAGGTGTTGATTGAGCAGTTGACCGCGCTGGAACGCCAGTTCTGGCACTACGTTGAGACAGACACCCCGCCACCGGCAGATGGCTCAGAGTCCGCCGAAGCAGCGCTGCGTCTGCTCTACCCAGCTGACGATGGTGAGCAATTGGACTTCACCGGGGACGCCGCTTTGTCACAGGCGTTCGATGAGCTGAAGCAGGTTCGGGGCTCTTTGACCAGCTTGGGCAAGCGCGAAGCCGAGCTCAAACAGTCTCTGCAGCAGGCCATGGGCGAAGCCAGTAAAGCAATCTTCGCCAGCGGCAGTATCAGCTGGAAGAAGTCCAAGGACGGTACCGGTATCGACCTCGACGCCCTGTTCAAGGACCACCCTGCCCTCAAGACGCAGTACCAGATCAGCAAGCCTGGAAGCCGGCGCTTTCTGGTCAGTTGATTTCACTTATCTCAAATCACATCCGTTCAGGCCGACTGCCCTTGTGGCGTCGGCCTTTTTGTTTCTTACAGGAGCATTCCCATGATCAAAGGCCTGGCAATCACACCGCCCGTGCTCGGGCGTATCTCCATCGGCAAAGTGGTCGAGAAGAACGGCAAGCGCCTGCCGGAGAAAGACGACCAGTTCACCATCACCTCACAGGTGCAGACCCGTGACGGTTGGCTGGTACACCCACTTGATGAGCTGCTGCGCAAGGAACAAGGCGGCAAGATCCGCAGCATTCCGGTGCGTTTGCTGTTCAACGATCCGGAGCTGAACTTCCGTGCCGAGTACAGTCTGTTTGACCGCACCAGTGGCCGGCCACTGTGCGTCGGTAACGGGGAGTCGTGCAAGCGCTCGACCGCAGAGGGCATTCAATCACTGCCCTGCCCCTCGCCGGATGGTTGCCCGCTGGCACCTGGTGGCAACTGCAAACCCTACGGTCGATTGAACGTCGCCATCGGTGAAGACGATCCACTGGGCAGTTTTGTGTTTCGCACCACCGGCTATAACAGCATCCGCACTCTGTCGGCACGGCTGAGTTATCTGCAGGCCTTGTCCGGAGATCGACTGGCGTGCCTGCCGCTGGAACTGCGACTGCGTGGCAAGTCCACTCGGCAAAGCCATGGTTCACCCATCTATTACGTTGATCTGACACTGCGTAGTGGCCTGAGCCTGGAAGAAGCCCTCTCTCAGGCGCACCAGCTGGATCAATCACGGCGCGATGCCGGCTTTGATCAACAAGCACTGGATGCTGCCGCACGCATGGGGCTGGTCAATGGGGCCTTTGAGGACAGTGAAGAAGACTCGCACCTGGTACTGGAGGAGTTCTATCCAGAGCAATCGGTCGTTGAGTCCGCACCAGCAGCCTCGTCTCAGAAGCCCGCACCGCAGTACAGCAGCCGTCGAAGCCGCAACGGTAAGCCGACTCTGCACGACCTGATTCTCGAACGCACCCACAACCTGCAACAAGCCAATCCACCCGCCAGCGCCTGAGCGGGTGGGTTTTCTATATCCGGAGATCACCATGAGCAAGCAAAAAACCTCGTCGGCGCTGGTGCCGACAGCGGGCATTGAGCTGTCCGAAACCGAAGTGCTGAGCTGGGCACAGTCGATTCTGGAAGCCCGCTTTCATCGCAGCAACTACCTGACCAGCCCGAACCTGGTCCGCGACTACCTCGTGTCCCAACTGGCCCACGAGGAGCGAGAGGTGTTCGGCATCATCCTGCTGGACAGCCAGCATGGGGTGCTGCGGTTTGAGCGGCTGTTCTACGGCACCATCGACAGCGCCAGCGTCTACCCCCGAGAAGTCGTCAAAGCGGTACTCAATGCCAATGCCGCAGCCGTCATTCTCGCCCACAACCACCCAAGCGGTGTGCCTGAGCCCAGCCAGGCCGACCGCACACTGACCACCCGCCTGCAAACCGCCCTGCAAACCATCGATGTGCGTCTGCTCGATCACCTGGTGATTGGTGGAACAACAGCGGTGAGTTTTGCTGAGCGTGGATTGATCTGAACACAGCCGTAAAGGAGATTCAGCGGTGATGAAGACCTGCACCATCTGCAACAGCGCCACACTGGTTCATCGGCAGAACCTGCGCACCCTGGTCGTGATGGCCGGGGTGCTGGATGTGCTGTTGCGTAATCATGTTGAGCGCCAGCAGGACGTACCGACCAACCACGCGCCGTGGGAGCAGCTAGGAAAGCTGGTGGCATTACTGGCAGAGCCAACACCCTTGCTGGTAGAGGGCACGGCTCAAGGCGAGGCACTGGCCGACAACGTGGCAAAGCACTGGCTGGGCAGCTTCGACAGCCTGTGCCTGAACTGCGGTTTCTTGCTGATGGATGAGGCTGACGACCCAGCGCCGGGGTGATGCCCGGTTATTTGGTTTTCAGGCGCTCAGTCAGCTGCGCCACCAGACGCATGACCAGCTCCCGGTCAGCGGTGTCCAGTGGCTCCAGCATGCTGCGCAGGTTACGCACCTGATCGTCGACGTGCGGGCTCCCCTCCGTCAGCAGATCCACCGCTTCACAACCAAATAGCGCAGCCAACTCATAAAGGCGAGCAACCGATGGCATGGCAATGCCCCGCTCCATCCGCGAGACCGCCTCAATGCCGATACCCAACTTGCCGGCAACACCGTCCTGCGTCATCCCCGCATCACTGCGCTTTTGCGCAATCGCCCGACCGATGCTCGCGGTCAGTGCGTTTTTTGGTTTGGCCATACCCCCTCCTATCCGACCTGAATGGTTGGGCATCGACCGATTGACATGAAGGACTTGAAACGATGAGAATCAACTTCACAGGTAGATTTGACGCCAATTTCTACGCTTTGACTCCACTAATTAGGAAAGGAAAGGACGCCATGAAGCACTCTCTCCGCGCCAGCGCTCTGCTCAGCGTAATGGCTCTCACCACTATTCCCGCCACAGCAGCCGAGTGGACCAGCGGCTACGGTATGGGCACGACCGAGTACACGGTCACCGATGAATCCGGTAACGAGCTGTACATCGCCTGCCCTGAAAGCGACGGTGAATATGTCCATGCCTACGCCAAGATCCAGGGGCAGTCCTACAGCTCGAAGAAGGATCCCGGTTTCAACGTCATCCTCGATGGCACCGAGTACGGCAACCCGTTCGACACCATGTGCCGTATCTGCGGTCAGGCATTCCCAAGCTTCTGGGAGCACCTGCGCACTGCCCAAACCCTGCAGATCAGCCAGGACGGGCAAACCGTCGCGCTGCCCACGACCGGCATCGACGTACTCAAGCCGCTCAACCACCCGGAAAACACCTGCCAGTCCGCCTGGTGATCAGGCGCACCGATTCCAATAACGCTCAAAAGGAGCCCGCTGTATGGAACAGAACAACCTCGACCGACGAGATCCCCAGGACGACGAAGACGATTACATCGACGATACCTTGCCGGTCCCAGTCAAAGTGCTTGGCTGGGCGCTGGCAGCCTTTGCCTTCGCCATCTTCGCTGTAACGTTCAACAACTCCGGCATGGTGCTGCGTGCTGGCTTTTTCGCCAAAGCCTTCGCGGTACTGGTGGGTACCTTGCTTGGCTGGGGCGGTGCCCTGCTGGGTGATGCCATCTGCCGCTTTGCGCGCCCATCTGCCGTGTTCACCACCGGCGGGTTCTTCAGCCTCGTGTTCACCAAGCTTTTCTGGATAGCGGGCCCACAGGTGATCGGGCTAGTCATCGGCGTAGCGCTGGGCATTTCCCAGGTACTGTCCCGCATATAAGGAGCAAGGATGTGAAAAATAAACTACTGGCGGTATTGGCGCTGAGCGTGCTGGCAGCGGGCTGTTCTAGCCCGGAAGACAAAATGCGCGGGCAGTTCTTGTCAGGCTGCGCGCAGAGCGGCGCGGATCGTGAGTTCTGCAACTGCGTTTTTGATCAGTTGATGCTGCAGTTCGATGTCAGCTATCTGGAACGCATGAACCGCACAGGCATTCCAACCGACGACTTTGTCAAAGCCACCGTGGAAGCCGGGCAGCAGTGCAACCGGATCTACTGAGCAAAAGCACCCCAGCGGCCTGCGGGCCTAGCTGGGGTGTTATTTTTTTGAAGCACGTCATTCGTGAAGACCCCCACGGCTGATCGGGAAGCATCTTGGTCCAGAATGGACGGTGAATCCTTGATTCCAATGGGGTTGTGCCCGATCAGTGTCAGGGTCAGTGCAATCAGACCCTGCTGTGCACCGTTCCTGAGTTCCTACTCAAAGTGCACGCGAGCGGTTAGCTGATTCGATGGCCAATCGCGGCAGAAATCTCTCGGCCAGAACCTAGCGCTCAAGTGGAGTCATGCGTTCTTCATTGCTTATCACTCGATAGCGCGAAGAGCCTCATCAATCCTGGGATGCCCCAAAACTAGGTGGTAGTCAATTTCACCTCGTCGGACGTCCGCTTTCGTTATTTTTGATCCGACGGCGAGACCATTCATCCCCATGCAGAATTCCGTCGGTTCCTGCACTACGGGGTTTTGCTTCTGTAGCTGCGAAGTAACGGTCATGCACAGATTACCTTCCTTAGCTCTCCACTCGCCCAGGCTGCTCAATACCCCCTCCGGGTTATACCCCTCGAAACTTCCGTCTGCTGAGTACTGAAAAAACGCAGGCCCGAATCTATTTACAACCAATAGCGAATTACCAGAAAAAGCATCGTTCAGAGTGTTATCGCTGCTCTCGTCTGCGTACGTTCCCGAGCAGGCCAGGCAGAGAAAGTACGGCAGCGCCAAGCACAAACGTTTTTTTGATTTCATAAATCCTCATAAGTAGATCGCGCAGGTTGAATCGCCTCTGGTTTTTAGAGACATCCGAGTAACGGCTCCTGGCTGACTCCAGCCCTGTACAACTGGCTGAGGAGTTGAGTTGGTTTACCTGTCTGCAGGCGCACTTCCCTGTGCACCCGGCAACTTACCACTGGTGGCTGTACCCCATCGTTAGGGTCGTGCCAGGAGCAGGCAGATGGCTTGTATTGCTGCTGCTGCGCATCAGTTGGCTGTATAGCGGGTAGTAGTCGCGGTTGAACAGATTCTCCACCCCCAGGCTGACCTTGCCATTTTCACTCAGACGGTAGTCGCTGATCAGGTCCACGGTAGTATAGCTGTCGACTTCGCGGCGGCCGAAGCTGGCCACGCCGTTTAGACGATAGTCCTTGCTACCAACGTAGGTGGCCTGAACGCGGTTGCTCCAGTTTTCATCCGTTTGGTACTGCAGGTAAGCGGTAACTTTCAGTGGCGGTACACGGAAGCCGGTCATGCCCTGCCAGTCGCCGTCTTCTGGCTTCTCGCGCCCCCTCATCCACGTGAAGGTACCACCCATGCCCCAGACCTCATCCAGGGTCAACCAGTCGGCACTGGCCTCTACGCCGTAGACACGTTCCTTGGTGCGTTTGAGGATCAGACCGTTGTTGAAGCTTTGCACGTCACCCAGATCAGAGGTGGTGTAGAACAGCGCCAGTGAGGCAAGTGTCTGCTCGCCTACGGCACCACGCCAGCCCAACTCGTAGTTGTCTGTCTTCACCGGCTCAAGGTCCGAGGAGTCGATGTCAAAGCCGCTACGTGCATTCCGTACCTGCACGCCGATATCGGGTAACTGGAAACCCTGGCTGAAGGATGCATAGATTTCCTGACCTGCGAGCGGCGAGTAGACGACGCCGAGGTTATAGAGCACATCGTCATAGCGGACTTCGCCACCCTGGACGGTCGCCGGGCTAGCGTTGTGAATTTCCGATAGAGGGACGAAGTCATCGAACTGGGCGGTGGCATATTCGTAGCGTATGCCGCCATCGATCGACCAGCGGTCATTGAAGCGATGTTGCAACTGTGCAAAGGCACCGCTGCTGACGGTAGTCAGGTCAGGCATATAAATCATCTTGCCGATCTTCTCGAAGTCGGTGCCGCCACTGGCGTCGTAGATAGCGGGATCGAAGATGTCGAGGGGCATGTCGCTACGCTCGTGGCTAAGGTCTCCCCCCCAGACCAGTTCGGTGTTGTCGCCAAGCGGTGTACGCAGGGTCAGACGACCACCGAAGATTTCGCTGTTCTGCATCACCTGATCGACAAAGCGGCCGCGGGTGGCAACGCCACGGGCATCGAAGGGAGTGAAGCGAGTGAAGTAGTCGCGGTAGTAGAGCTGCGCCGACAGGCGACTGCCAAGCAGGTCCGCATGGCTGTATTCGAGGTTGGCCATGGTGTTCTTGATCTGGTTTTGCTCATCCAGGCTCAGCCCCTTGAGTGCCTGCGCAGGCACCGTGCCGGCGGGCAGACTGGCCACCGATGGGTCAGAGGTGTAGTCGCTGTCCTGCTGGGCGTCGTAGTGGCTGAGGGCGAGCTGGATGCGCTGATCGTCGTCGATGCGTAGCCCTAGCTTGCCGCCGATATTGAATGCATTGGAGTCGAACAGATCGCCCTGGCTAGGCTCTGGCGCAATGCGCTGCCCGTTTGCATCGAACGAGCTGCCGATATGTCGCGCGCCAAGGTCGAGTGCATAGTCGAACTGGCCCTGGGAGCCAGATTGATGGTGCTGCAGTTGCCCGCCGAGACTCTGAGTATCGAACTGAGTTAGTGAGGAAATGCCGGTCAGCGTGGTTTCAGCGCGGGTTTCGCCATCGGCGGGGCGCGTGGTGATGTTGACGATCCCACCCGTGGCACCGGCGCCATAGATCGCGCTGCTGCCGTGGATTACCTCGACGCGCTCGATCAGTGCAGGGTCGATGTTGGCCAGGTTGCGTGAGGAGTCACGGTTGGTGTTCAGCGGCACACCGTCGACCAGAATCAGCATGGTACGACCGCGCAAGGTCTGGCCGTAGTCGGTGATGGTGCGGCTGGAGTCCGAGATACCGGGAATGCTCTTGGCCAGCACGGTGGCCAGACTGCCGGAGGCCATGCGCAGCTTCTCGAGTTGCTCGCGTTCGATAACGTCGACCTGTCGGGCCTGCGGAACCAGATCGCTGGTTGTGCGTGACGAAATCACTTCAATCGGGGGCAGTTCGATAGCTTCCGCCGAGGAGGTCGGATCGACATTGGCCACTGCGCGCGGCACCACGATGAAGGTGTGCTCATCCTGTTGTTGCACAGCAAGACCACTTTCGTTGAGTACGCGCTGAAGGGCTTCGCGGGTACTCAAGCGCCCGCGCAAGGCAGGCGACTGCTTGCCAAGGGTGAGGTCGCTGGAGAACAAAATCTGACTGTTAGCCTGTGCCGCCAGAGAGTTTAGGGATTGCTCAAGGGGCGCAGCGGGCAGATCGAAATCGATTTCGCTAGCAGCCTGGGTCATTGACGACAGGCCGAGCAGCAGGCTGCTGGCCAACAAGGTAAGGTGCCGGGTTGGGTTATTCACTTATAGGGCTCCGGGAAAGTATAGGTCGTTCCTAGAGATAGCCGCCGCAGCAATGAAAAAACCCTACCTCGTGCCGCGATTATTTTTTCTCGGCCTGTCGGCTCAGACTCAACGAGCCATCTGCAGCCGTGTGAAGTTCTAGCGGCAGTATCTTCGGTAGCAGGGCTGGCAATGCGCTCAGGTTGGCGCGCTCGAAGGTGCCGGAGACGGGTAGTTGCGCCAGTTCAGGATCGTTTAAACGCACGATGGTGTTCTGCTGGCGCTTGAGCGTATCCAGTACCTCGGCCAACGTGGTGCGATCAAACACCAGGCGCCCCTCGACCCAGCCGGTCAGGGCCTGAGCGTCGACCTGAATCGGTTTATCGACCAGACCGTTGCGCACTCGAACCTGCTGGCCGGGTGTGAGCCGTAGTTTGCTCCCCTGGCCGCGCACCTCGACCTTGCCCTCTTCGACGGTTACGCGCACATCGTCCTGCAGGCGACTGACGTTATAGCGGGTGCCGACCACAGTGATTTCTGCCGAGCCGGCCAGCGTGCGGAAGGGACGGTAACTGGCAGGAGCCACGTCGAACAGCGCTTGCCCCGCTTGTAGATCCACACGTCGGCTGCGCAGGTGCCAGCTGACCTCGACTTGGCTGGCGCCATCGAGGGTGAGGATACTGCCGTCCCGCAACGCGATGTGCTGCACCTGGCCTGGTGTGCTGCTGTAACTGGTGCTCTGATAGGCAGGGTCAAACCATGCCAGCCCCAGGGCTATTGCACTGAGCAGCACGCCGAGCGCTGCAGGTTGCTGCCGGGCTTTCTTTGCCGGCGAGGGCAGCGGGAAGCGCTTCTTCAGCTCCTCACGATGGCGTGCAAGCGCATCGTCGGTAGCGTTGTCGTCAGCTGGGCGATTCATGTGCGAACCTGCTGCTGGCCCAGACGTGCCAGACATTTGCTCATGCCGACCCTGAGGTGTTTTTCCACGGCCTTTAGTGAAATCCCCAGTTGCCTGGCAATCTGCTGCTGCGGCAGTTGGTGAATTTTGTGCATGACGAATACCTGCTGACAGCGTGGCGGCAACTCGGCAATTGCGGTGCACAGATGTTCCAACTCATCGATAGCCGCATGCTGACGCTCCGGACCAGGGGCCCTGCAGAGCACCTCGTCCAGTTCGGCCTTGTCATCGACCCATGCCTGTCGGCGACGTTCGCTGCGGTAGTGGCTGATGGCGCGATCATGAATGATCTTGTGCAGCAGCGCCAAGGGTACACGTGCGGTCTCTTTCTCGGGCGACGCCAGCAGGTTCACACACACATCATGCACGACTTCGTGCGCCTCCTGGCGGTCACCAAAGCGGCGGCGCACGGAATCGACCAGCTCGTCATAGTGACGGACCAGGGCCGTGAGAAGCGAGGTTTTAGGCGATGCGTGGGGCAATGAGGAGGCACAATGAGCAGGGAATTTGCGCAAATATAAATGATAACAAGTCGCATTTAAAGAAAAGTATTCCCGAGTTGCTCAAAAATGTAAGCTCAGGCCGTGCTGGTAACCTCATCCGTTTGACTGATTCTGACGGTATCAACCTGAGCGACCGACTCAAAGTGGCCAGCAACTGCCGAACTGAACCCAACCAGTACGTTCTGAATATGCCCGATACACGACTAAGCAAGAAACCTCCAGACGGCATCAAGCACAACGACTTGGTGCTCGCGGTGCGGCACATGACCACAGTCGGGTAACATCAGCAGGTGCCTCCCTCCTCTACTCCCTGCACATATCCGCTGCGGATGAAGTGCCGAACCGTATTCATCAAGCTCTCCATGTATGGCCAGCACGGGGCAGCAAACATTTGCCAGTGCCCCATCCAGGTTCCACTCCCGAAACCCCGCGGATAGCCAAGTATCGGTCCAGGAGCGGAGCACCCATTCCGCTTTTTCGCCATGGTACTTCTGCAGCCGCTCTAACTGTCCGGGCTTGGCAAACTGCGTCTTTGCTTCCTGGATACCAGCCAGTGTCCGGGGCTCGACAAACGCCTGCGCCGATTCGGTGATAAGCCCCTTACAAGCCTCCGGATAGGCAGCGGCGCAGGATACAGCCATACCGCCGCCGACACTGTGCCCCATGATCACGAACGCATCCAAGCCAAGCTGGGTAGCCCCCAGCGAAGCAGGAAGCAGCCCCCCCATAAGCAGACTAACTGGCCCGGCAAACCAAGACCTTCCGGCTCTATGGGCTGAGTGGATAACACCTATAAGCACTCCTTCACCACCAGGTTTGATCAACTATGGACGGTACGGGCTGGTAACTAGCGGATACACCCCGTCCTGTAGGCCCTGACACCTGCCGGCCTGATCCGCAGGTGCTGTCCCTTGTCCTTGACCAAGTAGGTCATCAGGCTCGCTACGGCATAGCGTCCATTCACGTCGCTACGCTGAAACATGCCAGTGCCTCTGCCCTCATCCTTGCCCCCCTGTTTCATCCATTCCGCACCACTGTCGTGCCAATGCCCGCCACCATGAGTGATCTCCTCCCACAGCTCGCCGATAAGCTCAGCAATGCGGAAATGACGCCTGACGCATGAGCCGTTGAAGAAGAACGCGACATGTAGATGAAAGCCCTGATCCTCACCCTGCTCTACCCGGATGATGAAAGCCACCAGATGCTCAAAGATGGGATTGGTCCTGCGAGCTCTGACCAGCTTGTTCATGTCATCGAACACCTGCTCGACAGTGAGCCGCTGTCTGGCTGACTTCTTGTAGTAGAGGTTCAGCCTCAGCACGAGCGTCTTGGAATACCGCTCCATCACTCTCTGCACGAACTCACTGATGTCTTCAGCCTGGCGCTTGGCTTGATACCGACGGTCTCTGGCTCTGCGCTGATACCACTCCTGCTTACTCAGCTCACGAATGCGCTCGATGAGCAGATTCATGGTCTCAGGTTCTGACAGAAAGCCACCGTTAGACTCCGGATCAGGACAGATATAGGAACGATCGACACACTCCAGTCGAATGTCATGGCAAGCATCGTAGAACAGCTCCAGGTTCTCGCTGTAGTCGTAATCCACGCGACCATCGAACAAAGCAAGCATCTGACTGAAGTAATCCAGATACTCCCCTAGTTTCGTCTTGTGGTATGGCATGCCTGGGTGTGACTGAGGAATATAGGCCTGACCACCTCTGCGTAGAGCATCGTCTACGAGCTGATCGATCTTGACGCTGGCTTCTGCTTGGGAGATTGCAGGTGTGTAGTGGTTGAATGTGTGATGCATGGTATGTCTCCTCGGTTAGGTACATACCACTGGTCACTTGTGTATTTTTTAACCTGATCCCTCTGTCGTAGTGGGTTGATCTCTTAGCTGTCTCTGTCCTGTATGAGGTTATGTATTCGCATCGGGTTGATTAGGATTGGTGATTAGATAACCAGAGCACATAGAGTATATAAATAAATCCCGATTCAAGCTGCCGACTGATGCCCAGCGCGGCAAGGAGTTCAGGGAGAAACATCACGGCGGGGCTTGGCAAAAGACGCTGGACGACCACTGTCAGGTTAGCTGATGCGGGAACGGAATCATCCCTCGCAGAACTCCAACTAAAACACGAAGAAAGGACTACGCGCACACGAATCGCTGAGTTACTCCTCAGCGACATAGAAGCCACGACCGGCAACGGCCAGCCGTGGTTTCTATGTTGCACTAACTGGCCACGCTCAACCGCTGGGGCTTCACACCATCTGCCAGGCTAACGTCCCGCTCCTCAATCCTGGCCAAAACCCAATCAAAGATCTCGGCATCAACCCAGCCTACCCCCCTGGTATTGACGCCATCATGCCCAGCTGGGGCAAGGTTAACCGGCTTAGGGAAAATTCCCTCCGCGATGTACTTGTAGATGGTGGAGCGTGCAAGCCCTGTGGTGTCGATTACGTCTTTCAGTCGCATGATCCTCATGAGCAGTCTCCTCTGTTAGCTCAGAGGATTTGCAACGGTGGTAAAAAAAGACGCTCAGACTGACTATTCAGCAGCGAGCCCAGCAGCCAAGCGTACATTCTGAGGGATCTCTTGCTCATACATGCACTCCGACCTGCCAAACGCCCCGGGAGCACATTTTACTGGGCTGGGAGATTTCACTTCAGCACGAACAAGCAATGTGATGTACTCGTAGCCGCGCAGAATGTTCCCTGGCAGCATCAGGACTTCGTTCATTTTCACTGTCGCCGGAATCACCGTCCCGAACAGCAGCACCACCTCCTCAAGTAGTCGCTCAGCACAGTAAGCTAACTCGTCGACCATCGACTCTGATGCGAAAGCAGCCCGCTTCGACTCTACAGACTCTCCGCGCTCAAGGATGGCAAGAAACCCTTTGATAGACTCCCTTATCGACGGACGATCAACATCTCGCTCTTGGACCAACCTGACCGTCAGCCATTGCGAGACCAGCCGATTGACAAAGAGCTCAATCTGAAGGAAGGCATGCTTGGGCAAATGGCGGTAGATATGAGCTACATGGCGCAAGTCACCAGATTCGCGAGCGTAAACCGCCTGCTCCCAAAAAACCTGCAAAAACTTGGAACGCTCCGAGTCACAATCATCCCTGAAAATCAAAACAGCGGTAGGGCTGCATACACCCCGAAACACGGGATGGTTGATGTTGACGATGTAAACCGAACTAAGCTTGCGTGAGAACACTGACGCGCCGATGCCTGGAATGACCTGACGCAGCACACCATTGTCAGTCAGCTTCTTTAGCCGCCCTTTGAGCGCCACCCTAGTAACCCCGATCGCCGCTGCTAGCCGCCTATGACTCCACCCCGCCACCACGCCAACGGGGTCAGATGCGGCAAGTAGCAACGTTAGAAGGAGCACACCTGATGCATCAAGAAAGGTGCTTTTCCCATCAACCATCTTCCGAGCTATCGGGTTATCTCCTTCCTGAAGCAGGTAGCCAGAGGCAATCAATTTCGCGGCACTGGTAGCACTGCTACCAGACGCCCACCTCAAACTTGCCACCCTAACTGTAGGCCGATCTAGGAACGAGATCGCAGACAGAATACTTTCAACTTGAAATTCTTTACCCACTGGTATCGCCCCGATCAACGTCTTGTTCAACGAAAGTTTCCGCAATGGTCGCCCTCGTTTTTTGTAGACCGGTTGCACTACCAGAAAGCTCGCTGCGATCAGCCTAGGTACCGACGACTCTACTAAACCTCTCTTCAGCCCGAGCGCTTCTGCTAGCTCGGCAATCCTCAACTCCCCACTCCAGCCCTCCCCATAACGCGCAGCAAATACTAGCAAAAATAGCTTGTCACTTGCGGTTAGCGTTACAGAAGAAAGCAGGAGCACTTTCTCGACCAGCGTCCTTTTCACAGTTTATTCCACGTTAAGAGATACTATATCCTGCCATCCCGCTAGGTATAACGCTAGAACTAACGCTATTACTAACGTATATTTTCCACCTATGTGATACCGCAAGTTCAATGCCGCGAGAATGGCGTAATGCTGCTTTATTGACGCGAAGGTAGAAATAATGACAGGCAAAATTGAGTGGCTTCGAAGCGAGGAAGAGTGTCGGTACTCAGTGAGCTATCTGCATAGAAAAGCAACCGCCGATGAGTGGGGGCTTCTACACCCAGGGAATGGACATAGAGGCGTAAAGATGAATGCACGCACTAGGGCCGAGACTTGGATTCACGCACTGAGTGACGCAGGCCACAAGGAAATAATTAGGTCTCTACAGAATAATCTGCGCCAGCGACGCATTCAGAAACGAACCAAACCGAGGCGTTTCAATCTACCCCCGGAGGCATGTGCAGCACTCAACAAGCTGACGAAAGAGTTTGAAACCAAGCCTTCAGAAACGCTGGCAATCCTGCTGAAGAACAGCCCCAAGGAATATGCGGCGCTGAAGGACAAATGGAAAAAGGAGCATGAAGGAGAGATCGGTGCACTAACCTACGAAAACCTGTGCTTAAAGCAAGCCATCAAGTCGAAGGACCTGGAGAGAAGCGAGCTGATTGACGTGTTGCGTAAACACGTCCTGGAGGTTGAGATATGGAAATCCGCAACGCTCAATGAATCGCCCCCGTTTGAAGGAGACTGGCAGACGCTGGAGAGCAAAGTGAACGCAGTACTAGAGGCGCTGCAGGAGAGCGTGAGGGAGTCGACCAGAATCAAACTCCTGCGACCTGACCCGACATGAAGCCCACCGCATAGCTAGCACCGTAGACATGCTCAGCCGCCCCCCCCCAAATACCATTCCAAGAAATTGGAAACCGCATACGATCAACAAGGACACTGCGCGAGCAATACAGAATGCGAGACGCCGAGGAATAGCTCAGGGGAGCCACCCACCCCCTTTCCACCAACAGGCGACGTGAGCAGCGAGAATAGCCCCTTCCCCCAGGTAAAGAGCATGTCGCCAGGCCCGCTCAATCCATCGACCTCAAACCCGGCAAATGAGCTTCGAGCGCAAACTTGGCCATGCGGACGCCCACACCTTCGCCGGCACAAGCAATCAAGGCAGTGCAGCAGGCACAACCAATCGCCACCGATGACGTAAGCGCAGGCGAGCTAGAAACCATTATTGAGCACAGGTAGGCACATGAGCATCAAAACAAAAAACACAGACAAAATTCGGTGGGGCAAAAAGTGGGGCAAAAATGCGAGGCAAATAAAAAGGGGTCAGACCGTATCGATCTAACCCCTTGATTTTATTGGTCGGGACGGAGTGATTCGAACACTCGACCCCTTGCACCCCATGCAAGTGCGCTACCAGGCTGCGCTACGCCCCGACGATGCTTCGGTTTGTCTGCCGAAGCGGGTCGCATAATACATTAACTCCCTGAAATGAGAAAGTTTTTTTTCAGTATCAGCGAACCCGAAGAACGTTGAGCACTTCCTCCAGCTCGGCAATGGTCTGGCGGATCAGTTGCTTGTACTGGGTGAGATCTTCACGGGCTTCTTCACCGGACAGGCGCTGGCGTGCGCCGCCGATGGTGAATCCCTGATCGTACAGCAGAGCACGAATCTGACGGATCATGAGCACATCCTGACGCTGATAGTAGCGACGGTTACCCCGACGCTTGACCGGCGACAACTGGGGAAACTCCTGTTCCCAGTAGCGCAGAACATGGGGCTTTACTGCACACAACTCGCTCACTTCACCAATGGTGAAGTAGCGTTTACCGGGGATCGCCGGCAGCTCGTCGTTATGGCTGGGTTCCAGCATACGCTTCTACTCGTGCCTTGAGTTTTTGTCCCGGGCGAAAGGTCACCACCCGCCTGGCGGTAATGGGGATCTCTTCGCCTGTTTTCGGATTTCGGCCGGGGCGCTGACGTTTATCGCGCAAATCGAAGTTGCCGAATCCGGACAACTTGACCTGTTCATTGGCTTCCAGTGCGTTACGAATTTCTTCGAAAAACAACTCGACCAACTCTTTGGCTTCGCGCTTGTTGAACCCTAACTCTTCGTACAGCCGCTCAGCCATTTCCGCTTTTGTCAGAGCCCCCATTTCACCTATTTCCTTAGCGTGGCGTTAAACCCTTGCTCCAAGGACTGCAGCACTCTGTCCATGACAGCATTCACCTCATCATCGGTAAGAGTGCGTGACGAATCCTGTAACGTCAAGCCGATTGCCATGCTTTTTCTATGAGGATCAATACCTTTGCCCTCATACACGTCAAACAACCTGAGGTTTTTGAGATGTTCGCCGGCCGCTTGGCGAATGGCACCGAGCAGATCCTGGGCCAATACCTCGCGGTCCACAACCAGTGCGATATCCCGTCTGACCTCAGGGAAGCGGGACAATTCGCTAAAGCGCGGCAGCTCGCCCTGACAGATCTTCGCCAATGCCAACTCGAACACAAATACCGGCCCATTGAGGTCAAGATCCTCAACCAGCTGCGGGTGCAGCGCACCGATCAGGCCTACCTGCTCTTCACCATTGAGGATCCCGGCAGACTGGCCAGGATGCAGCGCAGGGTGGGCCACCGGTGCGAAGCGGAAGCTGACGCCGGCGGCACTCTGCGCCAGGATGGCTTCAACATCAGCCTTGACGTCGAAGAAGTCGACCTTCTCTGCCCCGTTCGCCCAGCCCTCAGGTTGACGGCTGCCAGTAACAATACCGGAAAGCATGACTTCCTGACGCAGACCATCTGCGCACGGAATGAAGCGCTGGCCGCTCTCGAACAGCCGCACCCGGCCTTGCTGCCGATTCTGGTTGTACTGCACCGCCTTGCACAGGCCCGGCCACAGGGAGGGACGCATGACTGCCATGTCACTGGAAATCGGGTTGGCCAGCGCCAGGGGTTCGATCTCCGGCTCGAACTGCTTGCTCAGGCCCGGCTCGATGAAGCTGTAAGTAATGGCTTCATGGTAGCCACGGGCGACCAGCAGGCGACGCAACACGGTCAGCTCGCCGCGGGCCTCCGGCTTGCCAGCCAGACTGAGGGCTGCGGTTGGCGCGCTGACCGGCAGGCGGTTGTAACCATACAGGCGAGCCAGCTCTTCGATCAGATCCACTTCGATACTGATATCGAAGCGGTGACTGGGTACATCAATCTGCCACTGGCCATTACCAATCGCAGTAACGCCCAGCCCAAGACCGGAGAGATAACCGACCACGTCGGCCTCACCCATCTGCATGCCGAGCATCTGGGTGATGCGGTCATTGCGCAAGGTGATTTGCTTGAGTGAGGGCAATGCGCCCTGCTCGACCGCCTCGATGACCGGGCCCGGCTCACCACCGACGATCTCCAGGATCAGTGCAGTCGCACGCTCGATGGCCTCACGCTGCAGTTGCCAGTCAACGCCTCGCTCAAAGCGATGCGAAGAGTCGGTGTGCAGGCTGTAGCCACGCGCCTTGCCGGCGATGGCGATGGTGTCGAAGAAGGCGCTCTCCAGGAACAGGTCCCGGGTGTTTTCGCTGACGCCACTGTGCTCACCACCCATGATGCCGGCCATAGCCAGCGGGCGTTCGTGGTCTGCAATCACCAGGGTATCTGCACGCAGGCTGATTTCCTGGCCGTCCAGCAGTACCAGCTTCTCACCCTCTTCCGCCATACGCACGCGAATGCCGCCCTTGATCTCGGCCAGATCGAAGGCATGCATCGGCTGTCCCAGCTCAAGCATCACGTAGTTGGTGATGTCGACCACTGCATCAATACTGCGAATATCGCTGCGACGCAGACGCTCAACCATCCACAGCGGCGTTGGGCGTGACAGATCAACGTTGCGGATAACCCGCCCCATATAACGCGGGCAGGCTTGAGCAGCGACCAGCTCAACCGGACGCACCTCGTCATGGACGGCTGCGATCGGCTCAACCTTGACACGGCAAACCTCGGCGCCATAGTTGGCGCCTACTTCACGGGCCAGACCAGCGATGGACAGGCAATCACCACGGTTCGGCGTCAGATCGACTTCGATGATAGCGTCGTCGAGGCCAAGGTACTCGCGTACGCTCTGACCGACAGGGGCATCAAGCGGCAGCTCATAGAGGCCGTCGTGGTCTTCTGAAATCTGCAGCTCGGCAGCCGAGCACAGCATGCCGAAGGATTCGACACCGCGCAGTTTGGCCTTCTTGATCTTGAAGTCTTCGCCCAGTACCGCGCCCACCATGGCAAACGGGATCTTGATGCCGGCGCGCGCGTTGGGTGCGCCGCACACCACCTGGAACTCTTCGCTGCCATTGCTGACACGGCATACGCGCAGCTTGTCGGCATCGGGATGCTGCTCGGCACTGAGGATCTCGCCCACCACAACGCCGGAGAACTCGCCGGCTGCCGGGGTAACGCTGTCTACTTCGAGTCCAGTCATGGACAGGCGCGCTACCAGTTCGTCACGGGAAACGTCAGGGTTTACCCAGGTGCGCAGCCACTGTTCACTGAATTTCATTATCGATTCCTGCTGTCAAAAGGGTTGCGGATGCGGCGCTCAACGGAACTGCTCAAGGAAACGCAGATCGTTGTCGAAGAAAATGCGCAGATCGCCCACGCCATAACGCAGCATGGTCAGGCGCTCGACGCCCATCCCGAAAGCAAACCCCTGGTATTTCTCCGGGTCGATACCGGACATGCGCAGCACCTCCGGGTGCACCATGCCGCAACCCAGGACTTCCAGCCAGTCGGCCTTTTCTTCACCGTTCTTGACTACGCGGCGGCGAATATCCACCTCGGCGGAAGGTTCGGTGAAGGGGAAGAACGACGGGCGGAAACGGACTTCGAGATCAGCCTCGAAGAACTCGCGCAGGAACTGCTCAATGGTGCCCTTCAGATCGGCAAAGCTCACACCCTCGTCAATCAGCAGACCTTCAACCTGATGGAACATCGGCGAGTGGGTCTGGTCGGAGTCGCAGCGGTACACGCGACCCGGACAGATGATGCGAATCGGCGGCTGCTGGCTCTCCATGGTGCGTACCTGAACCGGCGAGGTGTGGGTACGCAGCAGGGTGTTGGCATTGAAGTAGAAGGTGTCGTGCATGGCACGCGCCGGGTGGTGACCCGGAATATTAAGCGCCTCGAAGTTGTGGTAGTCGTCTTCCACTTCCGGGCCTTCCGCGACGGTATAACCGACGTGGGCAAAAATCTGTTCAATCCGCTCCATGGTGCGGGTAACCGGGTGCAAACCACCGGTAGTCTGACCACGGCCGGGCAAGGTGACATCCACACGCTCGGCAGCCAGACGGGCATTCATCGCAGCGCTTTCCATCTCGGACTTGCGTCCATTGAGCACGCTCTGAACCTGCTCTTTAGCCTGGTTGACCAGCGCGCCAACCTTGGGACGCTCCTCGGCCGGAATGTTGCCCAGAGTCTTCATCACCTGGGTCAGCTCGCCCTTCTTGCCAAGATACTGAACGCGGATATTCTCCAGCGCAGCCACATCAGCTGCCTGTTTGATTGCCTCAAGTGCTTGTGCGACCAGGGCGTCGAGGTTTTCCATCAACACGTACTCCAGAAACAAAAATAGGGGAAGAGCTTTGAGGCTCTTCCCCTATCATTGACGTTGCCAGCCGCGCCCGAAGGCGCGGTGATTGTCGTAACGAGGGCTTAAGCCAGGCTAGCCTTTGCTTTTTCGACAATCGCGGTAAACGCCGCTTTTTCGTTCACGGCCAGATCGGCCAGAACCTTACGATCGATCTCGACGGACGCCTTTTTCAGGCCAGCGATCAGGCGGCTGTAGGACAGACCGTTCTGACGAGCACCAGCGTTGATACGGGCAATCCACAGCGCGCGGAACTGACGCTTGCGCTGCTTGCGGTCACGATATGCGTACTGACCAGCTTTGATAACCGCTTGCTTGGCAACGCGGAACACGCGTGAACGCGCGCCGTAGTAACCTTTAGCCAGCTTGAGAACTTTCTTGTGACGCTTGCGCGCCATGACACCACGTTTTACACGAGCCATTGCTTTCTTCCTCTAACCTGTAACCTTGATGATTAACGCAGACGCAGCATGCGCTCGACTTTTTGGACGTCAGCAGCGTTCAGCTGCGAAGTGCCGCGAAGTTGACGCTTACGCTTGGTGCTCATCTTGGTCAGGATGTGGCTTTTGAAAGCATGCTTGTGCTTGATGCCGTTCCCGGTTTTCTTGAAGCGCTTGGCAGCGCCACTTTTGGTCTTCATCTTTGCCATGTTCAGTTACTCCAAATTGAAGTGCATCAAATAATCGCAAGGCCTGGCGTTGCCCTGGAGATTACTTTTTCTTTTTGGGGGCGATGACCATCATCAGCTGACGACCTTCCATCTTCGGGTGCTGTTCCACGGTGCCGTATTCAAGCAGGTCGTTTTCGACCCGTTTCAACAGCTCCATGCCCAGCTCCTGATGGGCCATTTCGCGACCACGGAATCGCAACGATACCTTGGCCTTGTCCCCTTCAGAGAGGAAACGAATCAGGTTGCGAAGCTTGACCTGATAGTCACCCTCTTCCGTCCCTGGACGAAACTTGATTTCCTTGATCTGAATCTGCTTCTGATTCTTGCGCGCTGCGGCTTGCTGTTTCTTCTTTTCGAAGATGTGCTTGCCGTAGTCCATGATGCGGCACACGGGCGGCGCCGCATCGGGAGAGATTTCAACCAGGTCCAGCTTGACTTCTTCAGCTGCGGCCAGCGCTTCCTGAATGGATACGATGCCGATCTGCTCGCCATCTGCACCAATCAGGCGCACTTCGCGCGCCGTGATGTTTTCGTTAATCGGCGGGCGTTGTGCGGCTCTTTTGTCTTGTCTCATCTCGCGTTTAATCTTTATTGCTCCGAATTCGGGCGGCCTCGTTGTGCCACAGCGCGAGATAGGAAATCAGCGAACTCGGTTACAGTCATTGAACCCAGATCTTTACCCTCTCGCGTGCGCACGGCCACGGTGTGCGACTCGACTTCCCGATCACCTACAACCAGCAGGTAGGGAGTCTTGTGCAAAGTATGCTCGCGGATTTTAAAGCCGATCTTCTCGTTTCTCAAGTCCGCAACCACTCTATACCCCATATCCTTCAGGGATTTCTCGACTTCACTGCAGAATTCGGCCTGATTATCGGTGATATTCAGTACCGCTGCCTGCGTCGGCGCGAGCCATGCCGGGAAGTCGCCGGCGTAATGTTCGATCAGAATACCGATAAAACGCTCGAACGAACCGAGGATCGCACGGTGCAGCATGACCGGGGTCTTGCGCGCACCATCTTCGGCGACGTACTGAGCGCCCAGACGGCCCGGCAACATGAAGTCCAACTGCAGGGTACCGCACTGCCAGACCCGTCCGATACAGTCACGCAGGGAGAATTCGATCTTCGGACCATAGAAAGCGCCCTCGCCCGGCTGCAAATCCCACTTCAGGCCCGCTTCATTAAGTGCATCCTCTAGACCTTTTTCGGCGCGATCCCACAATGCGTCATCACCAACCCGGCTTTCCGGACGAGTGGACAACTTCAGCTCAACGTCGTCAAAGCCGAAATCCCGGTAGACCTGCAGCGTCAGCGCGATAAAGTCGCTGGCTTCCTTCTTGACCTGCTCATCGGTACAGAAGATATGCGCATCGTCCTGGGTAAAGCCACGCACGCGCATCAGACCGTGCAGCGAACCGGAGGGCTCATTGCGATGGCAGGAGCCGAACTCGGCCAGACGCAGCGGCAGCTCGCGGTAGCTCTTGAGACCCTGATTGAACACCTGGATGTGACACGGACAGTTCATCGGCTTGACCGCGTAATCACGGCTTTCCGACTCGGTGGTAAACATGTTCGCCGCGTAGTGCTCCCAGTGACCTGAACGCTCCCACAGCACGCGATCAACCACCTGAGGCGTCTTGATTTCTTTATAACCGGCGTCCAGCTGGACCTTGCGCATGTACTGTTCAAGCACCTGGTAGATAGACCAGCCATTGGGGTGCCAGAACACCATGCCCGGCGCTTCTTCCTGGGTGTGGAACAGGTCCAGACGCTTGCCGATCTTGCGGTGATCGCGCTTCTCGGCCTCTTCCATACGCTGGATATAGGCTGCCAGCTGCTTCTTGTCCGCCCAGGCAGTGCCATAGATACGCTGCAGCTGCTCATTCTTGGCATCGCCGCGCCAGTAGGCACCGGAGATACGGGTCAGCTTGAACGCTTTCAGAAAGCGCGTGTTCGGCACGTGCGGGCCGCGGCACATGTCGACATATTCTTCGTGGTAGTAGAGGCCCATGGCCTTTTCGTCCGGCATATCCTCAACCAGACGCAGCTTGTACTCCTCACCACGGGACTCGAACACCTTGATGACCTCATCACGCGGGGTCACCTTTTTGATCACGTCGTAATTGGTGTCGATCAGCTCGGCCATACGCTTTTCGATGGCGGCCATGTCTTCCGGCGTAAAGGGGCGCTCAAAGGAGATGTCGTAATAGAAGCCGTCATCGATAACCGGACCGATGACCATCTTGGCCGTCGGATACAGCTGCTTGACCGCATGACCCACCAGGTGAGCACAGGAGTGGCGAATGATTTCGACCCCTTCCTCGTCCTTGGCGGTAATGATCTGCAGGGTCGCGTCCTGCTCGATCAGATCACAGGCGTCGACCAGACGCCCATCGACTTTGCCGGCAATGGTTGCCTTGGCAAGGCCGGCGCCAATGGACTGCGCAACGTCTGCAACGGAAACGGGATTTTCAAAAACGCGCTGACTGCCGTCAGGAAGAGTAATTACGGGCATGTGCCTCTCCTTCTCAGTGGTGACCCCTACGCAAGGCCACGTGATGGATGAACCGCCCCAGCGACTCGCCGCAGTCAGACCGGCATCACGATTGCCGGCAGCCCTTGCGGGCTACTGCAGAAGCACCTGAAGCGGTGCAGAAAGAAAAAAACCCGGCCACAGGGACCGGGTTTCTAATTTGGTAGGCACGATTGGATTCGAACCAACGACCCCCACCATGTCAAGGTGGTGCTCTAACCAACTGAGCTACGTGCCTGCGATGGAGGCGAACTTTACGCACCTCCCTTAACCCTGTCAACCACTAAGTTACTGAAAACCTGAAAAAAGCTTGAATCGCCAGCAGGGCGATCAACAAACAACCAGCACCTGATTATTCTTTATCCAAAACGCTCAAATAACGAGCAAAACCCCTGAATCCGATTCAGACCTGCATCAGTTGATCGCGCAATTTCTGGATCTGGTCACGCAACTGGGCAGCCGACTCGAATTCCAGATCACGCGCGTGCTGGAACATTTTTTCTTCCAGCTCGCCGATACGCTTGGTGATTTCGCCCGGTGTGCGCGGCGCAGAATATCCCGCCCCCTCTTCTGCCACCTTCTGCTGACGACGACGGCCACTGCGACTGCCAGGCACCACTGCACCCTCCAGAATATCCGCCACGCTCTTGGTAACGCCCCGCGGGGTGATGCCATGCTCCTTGTTGAAGTTGATCTGCTTCTCGCGGCGGCGTTCAGTTTCACCGATTGCGCGCTCCATCGACCCGGTAATACGGTCGGCGTAGAGTATCGCCTTGCCGTTCAGGTTGCGCGCCGCGCGGCCGATGGTCTGGATCAGCGATCGTTCGGAACGCAGAAAGCCCTCCTTATCTGCATCCAGAATGGCAACCAGCGACACCTCCGGCATGTCCAAACCCTCACGCAGCAGGTTGATGCCCACCAGCACATCGAAGGCCCCGGTACGCAGGTCACGGATAATCTCGACCCGCTCCACCGTATCAATGTCCGAATGCAGATAGCGCACCCGCACACCGTGATCGCCCAGATAGTCCGTCAGATCCTCGGCCATGCGCTTGGTCAGCGTGGCGACCAGCACCCGCTCCTCTTTATCCACCCGCAAGCGTATCTCGGACAATAGATCGTCGACCTGAGTGGTCGCCGGGCGTACTTCAATCAGCGGGTCAACCAGCCCGGTTGGCCGCACCACCTGCTCGACCACCCGCCCGGCATGGGCCTCTTCATAGGGGCCGGGTGTAGCCGAAACAAAGATCGTTTGCGGCGATATCGCCTCCCACTCATCAAAGCGCATCGGGCGGTTATCCAATGCCGACGGCAGACGGAAGCCATACTCGACCAGGGTCTCCTTGCGCGAACGGTCACCCTTGTACATCGCACCGACCTGCGGTACCGACACATGGGATTCGTCGATGATCAGCAGCGCGTTCTGCGGCAGATAATCAAACAGCGTTGGCGGCGGCGCACCCGGCTCGCGACCGGACAGGTAGCGCGAGTAGTTCTCGATGCCATTGCAGTAACCCAGCTCCAGAATCATCTCCAGGTCAAAGCGGGTACGCTGCTCCAGCCGCTGCATTTCAACCAGTTTGTTCTGCTCCTTCAGTACCGCGAGACGCGCATCCAGCTCCACCTTGATATGTTCCACAGCCTCAAGCAATGTCTCACGAGGCGTTACATAATGGCTTTTAGGATAAACAGTTACGCGCGGAACCTTACGCAAAACCTCACCTGTTAGCGGGTCGAAGAAACTAATCGTCTCGACCTCATCATCGAACAGTTCGATACGAATGGCCTCGAGGTCAGATTCCGCCGGAAAGATGTCGATCACATCACCGCGCACACGGTAAGTCGCCCGGGCCAGCTCCATGTCGTTGCGGGTGTACTGCAGCTCGGCCAGTCTGCGCAGCAAGGTCCGCTGATCCACCTGATCGCCGCGATCAACATGCAGCACCATCCGCAGGTAGGATTCGGGATCACCCAGGCCGTAAATAGCCGACACCGTCGCCACGATGATGGCATCCGGGCGCTCCATCAGCGCCTTGGTCGCCGACAGCCGCATCTGCTCTATGTGATCATTGATGGAGGCATCCTTCTCGATATAGGTATCGGAGGACGGCACATAGGCTTCAGGCTGGTAGTAATCGTAATAGGAAACGAAGTACTCGACCGCGTTGTGCGGAAAGAACTCCTTGAACTCCCCGTACAGCTGCGCAGCGAGGGTCTTGTTCGGAGCCATGATGATCGCCGGCCGCTGCATCTGCTGAATGACATTGGCAATGGTAAAGGTCTTGCCGGAGCCGGTCACACCCAACAGGGTCTGGTGCGACAGCCCTGCCTCGAGGCCCTCGACCAGCTGAGCGATCGCTGTCGGCTGATCGCCGGCAGGCTGAAAGCGGGTTTGCAGATTGAACTCAGACACGGTCGACGATCTCTCACTATTACGACAATCGCACATCATACCCGACACAACCCCAACGCGTCCGTCACTGCCTCGCAGTGACGCTATCAGCAAAGCTGTCGTCTGCATTGAGAGCGCATTCGCGGCAAAAAGACGCGTAACGCGAAGGGAACCCGATTGGAGTTATCTGATCAGTTCCTTATAATGAACGGCCGCTAAGATGGCACTGACAGAACCCTGATGGCGAGGCAAAGCAACCCACCCTCGTCAATCCGCAGCTTCAGTGCAGTCTCCTGGCATAGCCCGACACCCTACATTCACCTGTATCGAGTTTGCCCATATCATGAGTTTGTTTTCCCCGGTAGAACTGGCCCCGCGTGATCCTATCCTTGGCTTGAACGAAGCGTTCAACGCCGATACCCGTGCGAACAAAGTCAATCTGGGTGTTGGGGTATACAGTGACGAATCAGGCAAGGTGCCGCTGCTGCGCGCAGTACAGGCCGCCGAAGAAGCCCGCGTTGCCGAACATGCCGCCCGCGCCTACCTGCCGATCGACGGCCTGGCACCCTACGATCAGGCGGTGCAAAAGCTGCTGTTCGGTGCCGACTCCGCCCTGCTCTCCTCCGGCCGCATCATTACTGCCCAGGCGCTCGGCGGCACCGGTGCCCTGAAACTGGGTGCAGACTTCCTTTATCGCCTGACCGGCAAGCGAACCGTCGCCATCAGCAATCCGAGCTGGGAAAACCATCGCGCGCTGTTCGAAGCCGCCGGTTACGATGTCGTCAACTACACCTACTTCGACCCGGCAACCAACGGTCTGAACCTGAGCGGCATGCTTGCGGACCTGGAAGCGCTGGCCGAAGGCACCGTGGTTATTTTGCACGCCTGCTGCCACAACCCGACCGGTGTCGATCTGAGTCTGGCTGACTGGGCCAAGGTCATCGACGTTGTTGGCCGCCGCCAGCTTGTTCCCTTCCTCGACATCGCCTATCAGGGCTTCGGCGAGAATCTCGAAGACGACGCGGTTGCCGTGCGCCTGTTTGCCGAGTCCGGCCTGCCATTCCTGGTTGCCAGCTCCTTCTCCAAATCCTTCTCGCTGTATGGCGAGCGTGTTGGCGCCCTGACCATGGTCACCGCCAGCAAGGAAGAAACTGCACCGGTGCTGTCGCAGCTCAAGCGCGTTATCCGCACCAACTACTCCAACCCGCCGACCCACGGTGCCAAGGTAGTTGCAGCGGTGCTCACCAACCCTGAGCTGTATGCCCTGTGGGAAGAAGAACTGGCCGAGATGCGTGACCGTATCCGCGACATGCGCGCAGCCCTGGTTCAGAAACTGCAGGAAGCCGGCGTCGAACAGGACGTCAGCTTCATTCAGCGCCAGCGTGGCATGTTCTCCTTCTCCGGCCTGAGCAAGGAGCAGGTGGCACGCCTGGCAGACGAGTTCGGCATCTACGCTGTTGGCAGCGGCCGCATCTGTGTCGCGGCGCTGAATAACAGCAACATCGACGCCGTTGCCCAGGCAATGGCTGCGGTCATGAAGGCGTGAGTTTCACGCCTGATTGATCAATTGGCTTCAAGGCGTTGACTTCCATCATTTTTTTGGTAAAGTGCGCAGCGTCCATTCCGCGATAGCTCAGTCGGTAGAGCAAATGACTGTTAATCATTGGGTCCCTGGTTCGAGTCCAGGTCGCGGAGCCAAATTAAAAAACCCGGCTGATTGCCGGGTTTTTTATTGCCTGCGTTTTATCAGGCGATAGCAGCCAAAGCCTGATCCGCTTCAGCGCGGCCCTTGGCAGCCTCTTCCTCGCCCAACGCCTGACCTTCAACGTTGACGAATTCCACATCCTGAATGCCGATAAAGCCCAGCAACTGACGAATGTAGGGCTCCTGGAAGTCGATCGGCGTACCGGCATAGCGGCCACCACGGGCGGTCACCACATACACCTTGCGATCACCTGCCAGACCTACAGGTCCATTTTCGGTGTACTTGAAGGTGCGCCCGGCCAGCAAAACGTGGTCGAACCAGCTTTTCAAGGTAGAGGTAATGCCGAAGTTGTACATGGAAGAGCCAATCACGACGATATCGCTGGCAAGCAACTCATCGATCAACTGTCCCGACCGGGCAGCGGCCGCCCGCTCCTCCTCAGTCTGTTCCTCGGCTGGCTTCATCCAGCCGCCAAGCAGGGTGCCGTCAAGGTGGGGGATCGGCTCAGCGCCCAAGTCACGGGTCACCACCCAGGAACCGGGGTTGGCCGCTTCAATCAGGCGCACCAGCTGCGCAGTGTATTCGCGGGTCAGCGACCCTTCCTGACGGGCACTGGATTGCACTACAAGGATCTTTTTCATGGCTCGACTCCATCTTTCGGTAAAGGATAGCGCCATGATAGAACCAATAAAAAGATAAAAAAGCGCAAAAATGCGCTAATACCAATCGGCTAAATTGATATATTCAGTTTGCACTGCAGCGCACATCGACCCTGACGCGAGTGATAATCCGCTGGAAAGACTGACTGACCACCGTGCTCTCCCCTGCCGCCAGTCGCACCCGGCGCGGCGCGGGCCGTTCCGGGCCGTTGACGAACGTCGCCTCGCACAGAGCCGTGTTAGCCCCGGCATTACGCAGCGTCACTGTTGCGATATTACTGATGTCCGTGGTCCGGGTTTCGATGGTCACCCCATCGACATGCGCTTCCAGATCGATTGGAAAGGCCTGGGCAGCTGCGGGCAGTAACAGGCAGGTCAGTGCGCTGGCGGAGACGAGAGAACGCATCGAAAACTCCTTGCGGCAATACAGATGCACGACGCGTGCAAGCGTCGGGCGTGCCCCGAAACGAACACGCTCGAATACGATACGGCAGAGGATGGCAAGATGAAAGCACCACGTGTAACCCTCGAACAATGGCGTACCCTGCAGGCGGTCATCGACCACGGCGGCTTTGCCCAGGCAGCTGAGGCGCTGCACCGCTCACAGTCCTCGGTCAGCTACACGGTAGCGCGCATGCAGGAACAACTGGGCGTGCCGCTGCTGACCATTGAGGGCCGCAAGGCGGTGCTGACCGAGGCCGGCACGGTGCTGCTCAGGCGCTCCCGCCAGTTGCTGTCGCAGGCCAGTCAGCTGGAAATGCTGGCCACCGAGATGGAGCTGGGCTGGGAGCCGGAAGTGCGTCTGGTAGTCGACGCCGCTTACCCGACCGAGCGGCTGGCCAGTGCCCTGCGCGCGTTCATGCCCCAAAGCCGTGGCTGCCGGGTACAACTGCGCGAGGAGGTGCTCTCCGGCGTGGAAGATTGTCTGCTTGAAGGCTCCGCCGACCTGGCCATTTCCGGGCTCAGCATCGCCGGCTTCCTGCCGCAACAGCTCAACTCGGTCGACTTCGTCGCGGTTGCCCACCCCGAACATCCGCTGCACCAATTGCAGCGCAGCCTGACCCATGACGATCTGCAAGGCCACCTGCAGATCGTTATCCGCGACTCGGGGCAGCACAAGCCCAGGGATTCCGGCTGGCTTGGCGCCGAGCAACGCTGGACGGTAGCCAGTCTGGGCACCGCCGCCCGTATGGTCGCCAGCGGCCTGGGCTTTGCCTGGCTGCCCTGCCACGAGATACGCCACCTGATCAACGACGGCAAACTGAAAGCCTTGCCGCTGGAGAAAGGCGCCAACCGCTCGGTACCACTGTTCCTGTACGCCAACAAGGACCGCCCGGTCGGCCCGGCCACGCGCATTCTTGCCGACCTGATCATTGAACATTCGATGACAGACTGATGCAGCACTTCAATTGGCAGGACGTCCATGCATAGAATGCCATCTCTATTCGTCAGGGACGCCGTCCATGCCACAGATCCGACTGAACGACTGTGAATTCCATTACACCGACCAGGGCTCGGGCCAGCCGGTACTCTTGCTGCACGGTCTTGGTTCCAGCGAGCAGGACTGGGAATACCAGATACCCGCGCTCAGCGCCCATTACCGCGTTCTGTGCCTGGATATGCGTGGCCACGGCGGCACCGACAAAACCGGCAAGGGCTACTCGATAGCCCTGTTCGCCCGGGACTGTCTGGCCTTCATTGAGGCAATGGGGCTGGAAAAGCCGCACATCGTCGGCCTGTCGATGGGCGGCATGATCGCCTTTCAACTCGCCACGGACGCTCCTGAGGTGCCGGCCAGTCTGACCATCGTCAATAGCGCACCCGAGGTCATCCCCCGTCGCCCGGCGGAACTATGGATGGCCGGCAAGCGCCTGTTTTTCGCCCACGTATTACCGATGTCGACCATCGCCAAGGGGCTCTCTCGCCTGCTGTTCCCCAAGCCTGAGCAGGTGAACCATCGGCAAACATTCATCCAGCGCTGGACCGCCAACCATCGACGCAGCTATCTGGCGTCACTGCGGGCGATTGTCGGCTGGGGCGTCAGCAACCAGCTGGACCGTATCAGTTGCCCGGTGCTGGTCGTCAGCGCCGATCAGGATTACACCCCGGTTGAACTCAAGCGCGAATACGTCAGTCGCATGGGCGACGCCAGGCTTGAGGTGATTGCCGATTCACGGCACGCTACCCCGGTTGACCAACCCGACGCTTTCAACACGCTGTTGCTGAATTTCCTGAGCCAGGTCGACAGCAGCCGCGTAACAACAACGACAGAGCCCGCCCAGGCAGGCCTTTCCACCCTCTGACCACGGAGTCAAACCATGCTCAAACACCTGATTGGTGCCACTACCCTGCTGCTGCTCAGCAGTACCGCGCTGGCCGAAAACCCGCGTGTGCAACTGACCACCAACCTCGGCGACATCGTTGTCGAGCTGAACGAGGAGCAGGCACCCATCAGCGCCGCCAACTTCCTGCGTTATGTCGAAGCAGGCCACTACGACGGCGTGATTTTCCACCGTGTGATCCCGGGCTTCATGATTCAGACCGGCGGCTTCGACAGCAACATGCGTCAGCGTGAAACCGGCAACCCGATCAAGAACGAAGCCGACAACGGCCTGCGCAATCTGCGCTACACCCTCGCCATGGCCCGCACCGGCGTCGTCGACAGCGCCACCAGCCAGTTCTTCATCAATCTGGATAACAACGATTTCCTCGACCACGGCTCACGCGACTTCGGCTATGCCGTGTTCGGCAAGGTCGTCAGCGGTGAACAGGTTGTTGAAACCATCGGCAAGGTACCCACCACCAGCCGCAGCGGGCACCAGAACGTACCGGTCAACCCGGTCACCATCATCAGCGCCACCCGCCTGGAAGACGGCGCCGAGTAAGCTCGCTACTCAGCTGCCTGCCGGAATGGCAGGTAGCTGATTGCCTCCTGCTGATAGGCTTTCACTCCCGCGCGCTCGCGCAGCAAAAAATCCGCTACCGCCCCATGCAGTCCCGGCTGCAGCTTGTGCCATGACTGTGTCAACACCGGCTCAAAGCCGCGCACCAGCTTGTGCTCACCCTGCGCCCCGGCATCAAACCGCTTTAGCCCTTCAGCAATACAGCGCTCCATACCCTGATAGAAACAGGTCTCAAAGTGCAGGCGGTCAAACTCCTCAAGGCAACCCCAGTAACGCCCATACAGGGTGTCGCCACCCACGAGAAACAACGCGCCGGCGACTGGCCGCTCACCCTGCATGGCAAACAGCAGGCGAACGCTGGCCTGGCAGTACCGGTTCAACAAGATAAAAAACTCAGCCGGCAGATAGGGCTCCTGTCCGCGCTTGTAATAGGTCGCCGCGTAAAACGGGTAGAACTGCCGCCAGACCGCCTCATCCAATTGTTCGCCGGCCAGCCAGCGGAACTCGATACCCTGATCGCGAATCGCCTGGCGCTCCTTGCGAAAGTTCTTGCGCTTGCGCGAGCTGCAGGCGGCCAGAAAGTCGTTGAAGCACTGGTAGTCGCGGTTGTACCAGTGAAACTGGCAACCCAGACGCTGCAGCCAACCGTACTCCTGCAGCAACGCGTTCTCGGCACCCAGATTGAACAGCAGATGCAGGCTGGACACCTCACCGGCCTGCAACTCGGCATCCAGCCCGCCAAGCAGCGCGCCGGCCGCCGCCGGGTCCCGCGCGATCAAACGCGGCCCCTGCACCGGTGAAAACGGCGCAGCGCTCAGGTATTTGGGGTAGTAACGCCGCCCTGCCCGCTCCCAGGCATCGGCCCACTGCCAGTCAAACACGTACTCGCCCCAGGAATGGCTTTTGCGATACAGCGGCATCAATGCCAGCAGCTCACCATCCTGCTCGACCACTCGGTGTGCAGGCTCCCAGCCAGAGGCCGCGCATACCGCTCCGCTTTCTTCCAGTGCGCGCAGAAAGCCGTGGCACAGTAACGGGTAGTCAGCCGCGAGCAGAGCGTCCCAGCTGGCGGCATCAACATCATTGATCGAACGTAAGCGTTTCGGCACCATGGAGCAAAACCCATCCGGCAAATGACACAGCAGCCGATGATGACCGGCTGCCGATTCAGTAGCAAGATACCGGATGCAGCCCCGATCTGCCGCAGGCAACATCGATAGCAGACACCTCGGCGAGACACGGCAATGATCCATACACCTCCAGACAGTCTGACCCGGCAGCGCCTGCAGCAGATCCAGGCCCGAGATGTCGCCGCAGATGGCAGCTTTATCTACGCTGTGATCACCACGGGCGTGTATTGCCGCCCAAGCTGTCCATCCCGTCACGCACGCGCCGAAAACCTGCGTTTCTTCGACAACACAACCGAGGCCCGTGCCGCGGGCTTTCGCCCCTGCCTGCGCTGCAAACCGGATGACGCCCCACATGCCGAACGGCAGGCGCGCATTACCCGCCTCTGCCGCCTGATTGAGCAGGCCGAGCAGGCACCAACCTTGCAGCACCTGGCCGAAGCAGCCGGGCTGAGTCGCTGGCACCTGCAACGTGAATTCCGCAGAGAAACCGGCGTGACACCCAAAGAGTATGCCCGCGCCGTGCGGCAAAAACGTCTGCAGCAACAGCTTGCCGACGCCCCAACAGCGACAGATGCCGCTTTCGCTGCGGGGTTTGGCTCGACCAGCCACTTCTACGCTGAAGCCCCCGGTGAACTCGGTATGCCTGCGGCGGATTATCGTCAGGGCGGCTCCAGGCAGCAGATCGGTTTTGCCATCGGCCCCTGCCCGCTCGGCCGCGTGCTGGTCGCCCGCAGCGCACAGGGCATCTGCTCGATCCTGCTGGGCGATGATGACACCCTGCTGGAAGCCGATCTGCGAGCACGCTTTCCGAAAGCCCAGTGCACGCCCGATAAGGGCCTTGGCGACCAGCTGGGCGCCGTGGTCGCGCTGATCGAGTCACCACACCAGGCGCAGCAGCTGCCGCTGGACATTCGCGGCACCGCCTTTCAACGTCGCGTCTGGCAGGCGCTGCAAGCCATCCCGCCCGGCCAGACCCGAAGCTACTCCGAGCTGGCCGAGGCCATGGGCTCGCCCAGCGCCGCAAGGGCGGTAGCCGGCGCCTGCGCTGCCAACCCGCTGGCTATCGTCGTGCCCTGCCACCGTATTGTCCGCAGCGACGGCAGTCTGTCTGGTTATCGCTGGGGCGTAGAACGCAAACGCGCGCTCCTGCAACGCGAGGCGCAGGGCCCAAAGGATGACTGAAGCCGGTACCGCACTGCGCCTCACCCTGCCCGCAGACTATCGTCATGCCGATGTGCAGCGCTTCTACGCCCGTGACCGCGAGCAGGTCTCGGAACGCACAGCAGGCCAGCGCATCGAAAAGGCCCTGCACTGGCAAGGCCACCCCACCCTGCTGCAACTGGATTTCAGCGAACCCGGCAGCGTGCTGGCCCAACTGTCGATTGCAGAACCCGACACCACTGCGCTCCTGCATTACCTGCGCAACCTGCTCGGCCTGAATCAGGATATCGACGGCCTGCGCATTGCCCACGGCGCGCACCCCGAGATCGCCCGACTGCTCAGGCAAACACCCGGCCTGCGCATGCCGCAGAGCGCCAGCCCGTTTGAAGCCGCCTGCTGGGCGGTCACCGGCCAGATGATCAGCGTCGATGCCGCCATCTCCGTACGCCGCCGCGTTATTCGCGCACTGGGTACGCCACTGGCCAACGGCATGCATTGCCACCCCCAACCCGACGCACTGCTGGGCGCGACACCAGACGACCTGCGCAGCTGCGGCCTGTCCGCCAGCAAAGCCGCCACCCTGATACGCCTGGCCAAGGCAGTAGAAAGCAACCAGTTACCATTGGACACCTGGGCCGCCACCACCCCGTCACCCGCCGCAGCTATTGCCGAAGGCCTCGCCAGCATCAAAGGCATCGGCCCCTGGACCCAGAGCTATATCCTGCTGCGCGGCTACGGCGTACTCGACGGCTCCATGCACGGCGACGTCGTCGTGCGCAAACGACTCGGCGCACTGCTCAACCTGCCCGAAGCACCGGACCAAGCCTTTACCCAACAATGGCTCGCCCAGTTCGGCTCCTGGAAAGCCCTGGTCGCCGCCCACCTCTGGGCCATGCCAGCCGACACCCAAGCCAAAGACTACTAACAGCGATAGTGCTGGCTGTGCAAAGTCGGCATCCTGGCCCCCTGCCGCTGGCCCCAATCCGCCGCGCATGTCTACAATGCCCCTGACCCACACAACAACAGCGACATAAGGCTTTCTCGACAATGGCTTTCGGTTCCCACGGCAGTAGCGCCCTATGATCAGACACTGGTTCGATATTTTCCGCTCCGCGGTGCAGAACTGGCTGGAAAGCCAGGCCTTTATCTATGCCGCGGCTCTGGCGTTTTTCACGGTGTTTTCCATTGCGCCGGTGCTGGTGGTGGTCGTGGCGCTGGTGGGGTTTGTGTTGGGTGAGCGCGCGGTAGAGGGGCAGCTATTTGCGCAGCTTGAGGGCACTATCGGGCCTGAGGCGGCGGGGGTTATTCAAACGGCGGTGGCCAATTCGCAGATAGATCAGAGCGGCATCTGGCCGGCGTTGATTGGCATTCTGGCCACCATCGTTGGTGCAACCACGGTGTTCGGCAAGATGCAGCAGTCGCTGAACCAGATCTGGGGCGTGGCACCGCGCCCGTCGCGTAACAACTTTTGGCTGTTGATCAAAAGTCGCCTGCTGTCGCTGACCCTGATTCTGGCTATCGGTTTTATTCTGCTGGTGTCGCTGACGCTGTCTGTCGCCTTCAGTGCAGTAATGGCCTTTGCCGACAGCTGGCTGCCCGTTCCGGCACCGGCCATGGTGGCGATGGAGTTTTGCCTGTCTCTGGCGTTGACCACGCTGCTGTTTGCGGCGATGTTCAAGATTCTGCCGGATGTGCTGCTGTCGTGGCGTGATGTGCTGGTAGGCGCCTTTATTACAGCAGTACTGTTCGCCGCCGGCCGCTCCCTGATTGCACTCTATCTGGCCTACTCGGCTACCGCGTCGGCCTATGGCGCTGCCGGCTCGCTGGCCCTGCTGCTGCTCTGGGTGAACTATTCCTCGATGATCCTGCTGTTTGGTGCCGCCTTTACCCGCGCGCATCTGGAAGGCCGTGGTCTGGAAGTGCGGCCCAAGCGCACGGCGGTGCGCGTGCAGCGCGAGTTGATAGCCAAGGCGCCGCAGGACTGACCCCGTTGCGGCCAGTTCGGCTGCCGCACACAGGTATTTAGCAAGCGACGGCTGCCGAATCACGCGGGCTTATGCAGCCGGCGCAATCCCCCATCCTGCACGCAACTCCCGTAAGTTATGCCCACAACAATAAAAGATGGAGTACACGCATGAAAAAAGGGATCCTTTCGATCATTGTGCTGCTGGCAATCGCCTGCGGCGTTTTCTGGGTCACGGCCGACCAGGATATGCGCCGACTGGCGCTGAACCTGCCAACCAGCACCAATGTGCTGTTCTGGTCCGACGATCAGCGCGATGCCGGTTTCAGGGCGCTGGATCGCCTGCCGGTTCTGAGCGACTCCCGGGTAATCGAGGCGGGTGACAACGTATACCCCCTGCCCAACGGCGCACCGCTGGATGTGGGTGTGGACGTAGATGCCTACATGGACTCCCAGCGCGCCGCTGCACTGATCATCGTGCACGACGGCAAGGTACGGCTCGAAAAGTACGCCATGGACTTTGGCCCCGATGGACGCTGGACCAGTTTCTCGGTCGCCAAGTCATTTACCTCGACGCTGGTCGGCGCCGCGATTCAGGACGGTTACATCAAAAGTATCGACGACATGGTGTCGGACTATATACCGGACCTCAAGGGCTCGGCGTACGACAACGTGACCATAGCCCAGCTGCTTACCATGACATCGGGCGTGGCATGGAACGAGGATTACGCCGACCCGAACTCGGACGTAGCCCGCTTCAACTCGCACACTGCCGAGCCCGGTATGGACGTGACCGTCAGTTATATGCGCCAGCTGCAGGCCGAGGCCGAGCCCGGTACCAAATGGGTGTACAAAACCGGCGAGACCAACCTGATTGGCGTGCTCGCCAGCTCGGCCACCAACAAGCCGCTGGCGGAGTATCTGTCGGAAAAGATCTGGAAACCCTTTGGCATGCAACAGGACGCCACCTGGCTGCTCGGCTCCACCGGCCATGAAATCAGCGGCTGTTGCGTGCAGGCCGCCACCCGGGACTACGCCCGCTTCGGCCTGTTCATGCTCGGCGGCGGTATCGCCGGCGGAAAGCAGGTACTGCCCGAGGGCTGGATCACCGAGGCCACCCACAAACAGGTGGATATCGGCGTGCCGGGCCGCGGCTACGGCTATCAGTGGTGGACCCTCGACGACGGCGCCTACATGGCCCAGGGCATTTTCGGGCAAAGCATCTTTATCGACCCGAACCGCCAGCTGGTCATCGCCGCCAACGGCAACTGGCCGCAGGCCACCGACAGGCAAGGCGGCACCCAGGGCAAGGACCGTTTGGCCTTCTACCGCCAGGTACAGCAAGCCATCGATGCCGAGCAACCGTAGAGCGGACCAAGCCGCAAGCGTGTCCGCGCGGTTGCACCGCGTGATCGGGCTACGCGTGGCCAACGCTGCGCGCTGACCACCCTACCGGCCCGTGCACAAAAAATGGTTCTTTATGGCGTTCTCGGTTACTCGGCCGGGTTGTGACCCGAGCCATCAATGCCAAGCAACCGCAGGGCGGACCAAGCCGCAGGCGTGTCCGCGCGGTTGCGTCGCGTGGTCGGGCTACGCGTGGCCAAGGCTGCGCGATTGACCACCCTAGCGGCACATGCACAAAAAAATCCCCGCGTGAGCGGGGAATAAGGTGCAGCACACAAGCCTACGGGGTGTTACTCGATTACTGAGCGGCCCATTCGAGGAAGGCGTCACGGCTTTCCGGGCTGAGCATCAGGTAGATCTGCTTCAAGGTAGCAAGGGTCGATGCGTCATGCGGCAGCGTCTGGGCTGGCGCAGCAGCCTGCGACGGAGTCGGCACGGCCATCGGCACTTGCGCGGTAGCCTGGGGAGCCGCGCCAATCGGAGCGATACCGTGATCCCGGGTGGCGACCATGGTGCCAGAACCGAACATTTCGCCCAGCAGCGACACATAACGCGGACCCGGTTCGCTGACAACACGCTCGCCGGTGCGGGTGTTGACGGCAACGCCTTCGAAGTTATTTTCCATTTCCTGAGCCTGCTTCAGGTTGCCCGGCTCATCGAACTCAATGCGCCATACCTCGCCGGCCTGACCGTCGATGGTGAAGGTCGCGCTGCGGGTACGGACGATTTCGTGGCTCAGACCGCCGCCCACATCGTAGCCGTTTTCAAAGTACGCATTGATGCGGTACTTGCCCGGCTGCAGCTCCAGCTGACGCAGGTTGTTGCCGACCATACGATTGGCTTCCGGCGCAGGCTGACCGTTGATATTGAGGACCTCAAGGGTGTTGGGCATTTCAACAACCAGGACCTGCGAAGCAGGCTGTTCGGCGCCTGAGTACAGTTTGACGGGAGCCTGCTGGGCGCAAGCGGACAGAAGCGCGGCGGCGGCGAGACAGAGCAGTTGACGCATGGGATAGAACTCCTGGCACAAGTGAACATTGAGATCCGGTCGTGATCACACTTTATGACCACCTGGCGACGAGATTAAGACTGCAGGGTTTCACTTTAATGACAAAGCCGGACTGTTTTCTCAAACAGTCCGGCTTTGGGGTACTTCAATCCTGTCAGGTGACGGGATCAGAAGTCGTAACGCAGGCCTACCGAGAAGCCGGTTGCATCTTCGCCCAGTGCACCAGCCGGGTTGGCGGTACGTGCCTGGCTCCAGGGAGTCAGAGCAACGTTCTCGTCATTTTCAACCATGGCGTAGTTGGCGTAGACACGAACAGCCTTGTCCAGCTTGTGCTCGATACCTACAGCCAGCATGTCGCTGTCAAAGTTGTCGGCATCGGAGTCGCGGGTCAGCCACATGGCTTTCAGCGCAGTAGCGGAACCGACTTTCAGCTCGCCACCCAGACCGTAAGTGTCGGAGGTCAGTGCGTCCTGAACAGCTTCAGTCGCTGCCGGGTTGGTGTAGTCGACAGTCTGGTAGAAACCAACCAGTTTGAAGCCGTCAGTGATCTTGTAGGCAGCGGCAGCACGGATACCGTCGCGCTCGCCACGGCCGGTGTCTTCGTCGGCAGCTTCGTACGCCAAAGCCGCTTCCAGGGCGTCACCAGCATAGTTCAGGGAGCCGCTGATCACGCTGTCGTCGGTGTCGTCTTCATTGACGGTGCTTTCCTGAACGGAGTAGCCCAGTTTGGCGAAGAAGCCGTTCATGTCCGGCGTGGTGTATTCCAGAGTGTTGTCATAACGCTCGTCGAAGCGGGCGTTGCCAACGCGGGTCAGGTTGCGCATGTCGCCGACCTGATCGCCGAACAGGTTGGCCGGGCCGCGAGCTGCTTTGAAGGGGCTGTCGAAACGACCCATGCGAGCGGAACCAAAGTTGCCTTTCAGACCGACGAAGGTATCGCGGGTGTTGAAGGAGCTGCCGTTGTCGGTACCGAAGTCGATCTGCTGCTCAATCTGGAAGAAGGCAGTCAGGTTCGGGTTGATCTCGTGGTCACCCTTGAAGCCCAGACGGGAAGAGTTGCTGGACAGGTTGGTTTCGGAGTAGTCCGCACCGTCATCCAGGAAATCGACGGATACGTGGGCGCGGCCGTAGATGCTTACATCGGCCATGGCGACTGCCGGAATGGCGGCAGCCAGTGCGGTTACGGCGAATCCAGCGAAGTGCTTGCGCAGAGTCATTGAGTCTTCCCTCAGTTATGTTTTGCGTTGACAGTGAAACAACACATTGGGGCTCGCCGGATGGGGCGGCGCCCGGTGTTGGAGGGAATACTGGCAGCGCCATATTTCAGATCAGTTGCGCGGACATGAACATTCGATGACAGGGGAACTTTTTCCGTACGCAGCACATCCGCCAGGAAGACGGAAACAGCTTTACCTTGAAAGCATCGAGATAGAGGGGTTCAGAGCAGTCGAGGATGACGCGGCCGACACCCGTCTGAAACGTACGAGCGCTGATTGACGAGTCAGTGATGGTCGCGGCGAACCGCCTGCATTGCCTTGATCAACGCGTCCAGCTCCGCCACATCGGCGTCTGGCAGCTGGCGGATGACCCGCTGACCGAGCCGCAGCTGGCGAATGAACCGTCGGCAACGCAGACAGACAGCCAGATGCGCCGCAACCGCCAGGCGCTGCTTGAACTTCAGCTCGCCATCCAGCAGATCGCTTGACCGCCCAACCAGCTCCTTGCACGTCAACATTCGCCCGTTACCTCAAAATGCTCCAGCGTCGCAAATACACTCAGACGGGCGCGATGCAGCAGCACCCTGACATTGGAGTGCGAGATGTCCAGCAGGTTACAAATGTCGGTTAATTCGAGCCCCTGCCGTTCACGCAGCAGCAACACACTGCGCTGCAGCTCGGAGAGCGAGTTCAGGGTATGTTCGAGGCAATCACGCAATGCCTGCTCGTCAAGCAATGCTTCGGGTGAGTCGCTGTGCCAGAGCGGCAGCTCCCCGGCCCAGTGCCCGTCAGATGCAAAGCGTCGGTCGTCGATGGAGCCATGCGGCCCAGTCAGGTCGTCGAGCAGGACCTCGCGACGCTGTTTGCGCAGGCGCGACTTTGCGGTGTTGGCGGTGATGGTAAGCAGCCAGGTCTTGAGGCTTGAGCGCGCGGCAAACCCGTTGAGGTTGCGCACGACCGCAAGCCAGCTTTCCTGCACCACTTCTTCGGCATTGGCGATTCCGACAATCGCCGTCGCGACCGCCCGCATGGCCCCCTGGTAAGTGGATACCAGCTGACGGTACGCGCCCTGTTCTCCGGCGAGCAGGCGCTGAATCAGATCCTGCTCGTCGGTCACACGGATCAGCCCTTGCGGACGATGACGCTACCGATGGAGTAACCCGCGCCGAAGGAGCAGATCACGCCGTGGCTGCCGACCGGCAGGTCAGCCTGGTGCTGGTGGAACGCGATGATCGAACCGGCAGAACTGGTATTCGCGTACTGGTCAAGCACCACTGGCGCTTCTTCTACGCTGGGGTCACGACCGAGCAGCTTGCGGGCGATCAGCATGTTCATGTTGAGGTTGGCCTGGTGCAGCCAGAAGCGCTTGACGTCGGCAACAGCGAGACCGGTTTCGGTCAGGTGCTCACCGATCAGCTCGGCGACCATCGGGCATACATCGCGGAACACCTTGCGACCGTTCTGCATGAACAGCTTGTCGCGCGCGCCGATGCCGGACTCGTCACAGCGGTTGAGGAAGCCGAAGTTGTTGCGGATGTTGTTGGAGAACTTGGTCAGCAGCTTGGTGCCAAGGATCTCGTAAGGGTGCTCGCAGACCGCATCTTCGGCGCGCTCGATAACCACTGCGGTGCAGGCATCACCAAAGATGAAATGGCTGTCGCGATCGCGGAAACTCATGTGGCCGGTACAGACTTCTGGGTTGACCATCAGCACGGCGCGGGCCTGACCGAGGGCAACGGTATTGGCTGCATTCTGAATACCGAAGGTGGCCGAGGAGCAGGCCACATTCATGTCGAACCCGAAACCCTCGATGCCCAGTGCTTCCTGCACTTCAACCGACAGTGCCGGATAGGCGCGCGGCAGGTTGGAGCAGGCAACGATGACGCCATCGATATCAGCCGGTGTGCGACCCGCAGCTTCAAGCGCCTGATGGGCAGCCTTCACGGCCATCTCGCACAGCAGCGATTGTTCGTCGTCGCTGCGCTCGGGAATGGAAGGAACCATGCGATCCACGTCCAGGATGCCGCTCTTGTTAATGACATAGCGAGCCTTGATGCCCGATGCCTTCTCGATAAACTCGGTACTGGAGCACGCCAGGGGTTCAACGCTACCGGCTTCGATAGCTGCGGCATTCTCAGCGTTGAAACGCTCTACGTAGGCATTGTAACTGGCAACCAGCTCTTCATTGCTGATGCTCTCGGACGGGGTAAACAAACCTGTTCCGCTGATCACGACTCTGTGCACGGTCGGTCCTCTTCTGATGTAATGTACGCCGCCCCCTCAACGTCCGCTGCGCTACAGCGAGGGAACAGCTCTTGTGTGTGCGTAGGTTGCTGGCGCTGAGCCAGCCAGTCGGCAATCAGCGGAAAATGATCCTGCTCTGCCTGCGGATGGGTGAGCAGATCGGTGTGCCCGTAATGGCGCGAGCAACCCCGGCCCTTTTCCAGCAAGATTACCTGTGCATCATGTCTGCCCAACTCGTGGGCAAACCGTCTGACATCCTGCATGTGCCCCAACACGCGATCACGATCGCCAGCCAGATACAGGCTGGGGGGCCACGCCAGACTCTTCAAGGCGCTAGCATAGTCGAAACCATCCTCAAGATCACGCCATTCGCCGCGCTCCCAGGCCAGGCAAACGGTGTGAACATCGACGCTCTCATCGTGACTGCCCAGTCCCATTGAGCAGGCCGGGATGCGCCCCTTGAACCGACCGGCAATAGACGCCAACGCCCCCCAGATACAGCGCCGGGCAAAGCGGGTAAAACGGCCACCGGCCAGCGCTCGACGGCGCACGCCGAGCTGCACCAGCCCGCAGATCGAGGCCAGCAACTGGGGCTTGCGGATCAACGCTGCCGCCAGCCACACGCCACCCCAGCCGTGGCTGACGACAAACAGCCGCTGATCGGGGTGTTCGGAGCGCAGCCATTCAAGCAGGGCCGGAATATCGGCCTGCAACAGGTCCCACATGCGAATCGGCTGCAGCCCACCGAGCGCGGGCTGACTGTCACCGTGGCCGCGCAGATCGGCTACGTAAACGCAGCAGCCCTGCTCCGCAAGATAACGGGCCAGCCCGTGTTCGGCAGGCAAAAATACCCGACTGTCGGACATGGCACCATGCAGCAACAGGACCACAGGCCCCGACGTTGGCGCTGCGCCCAGGCGCTGCAGCTGCAATTGGCCGCCGTTGTCACTTGCCACCCGAATAGGCTCGATCACTCCAGTCACCCCGTCACGCCGTGCATTGTCAGCCGTGCTGTCAGGCGGTTATTTCCCGCCACAGTTTTGCCAGCCGCTTGCCCGAGACCGGCATCCGCGTGCCAAGCTGCTGGGCAAACAGCGACACCCGATACTCCTCCAGCATCCAGCGCCATTCTTCCAGTCTCGGGTCCCAGCGACCTTCGCGCTGGAAGCGCTCACTCAAGGCCTTGTATTGCTGCCAGTAACCTTGCAGCTCATCGGTCCAGGCGCGATCACGCGGCACCTGACCCGGCAGTTTGTCGAGGCGCTGCTCGATCGCACTCAGATACCGCGGGTACTGGCTCAGCCATTCGCCCGGCACCTGCCGCGCAAAGCCCGGGAAGACCAGTTCAGACAGTTGCTCGCGAACATCGTTCATGGCCAGCGCGTGGGCCAGTTCGACCTTACCCTTGAAGCGCTTGCGCAGCCCGTGCCACTGCTTGAGGATCGCCAGCACCTGACTCGCCAGCTGCTCGCACGCCGGCACCCAGTCGCCGCGGCCGGCCTCGATCAGCGCAGCCAACGTCTCGGCATCGCGGGGCAATGGTGCCCCGGCAGGCAAAAACACCCGATCAATCGCGCCCAGCAGCACATCATCGGTCAACTGCTTCTGGGTGCCCAGGTCACGGTAGTAGATGGCTGCGTCCTTGAGGGTGGTCAGCTTCTGGCGCAGGTAACGCGCCTGCTCGTTCAACTGAGGACTTTGCAGCAGCAGGCGCTGAATGCCAAATCGATGCTCACGCAACGCGACCTGCGGCACATCAAACAGTTGTTCGACCACGTCCTCGCCCTGCTCCACCCAGGCGGGATGAAAGTTGACGGCAATACCCGCCTGCTTGCGCACCAGGGTTTCCGGCAACGCATAGCTGCCGGGCACCTGGGCGGGCGCCTTGGGCTTGTCTTCAGCAACTGGCATCGCGGCCTGCAGCGGCAGACCGTCAATCTGGGCGCACAACGCGCTGTAATCGCGGCCGGCACAGATCGGCTTACCGACCGCATCGACCACCTCGATACGCATGCGCAGATGGTCTTCCAGCTCCACATCAGCCCAGGCATCGTCATCCAGCCGCACACCGGTCATGCGCGTCAGCTCGCGGCCGAGCGCCTGGGTCAGGCTGCCGTCGGCAAACGGCATGCGCTCCAGCGCGGCGCGGACAAAGTCCGGCACCGGGACAAAGTTCTTACGAATGGCCTTTGGCAAACCACGCACCAGCGCCACGCACTTGTCGAACAACAGCCCGGGCACCAGCCAGTCGAGCCGCTGCGGGTCGATACGCCGCAGCAGCGAAGCAGGAATACGCACGGTCACGCCATCTGCCGGATGGCCCGGCTCGAAGTGATAGCTGAGCGGCAGTGCCACACTCTCCCAGCGCAGCAGATCCGGGTACAGATCGGCGCTGACATCATTGGCCTCGCGCTGCAGCAGGTCATCGCGGGTCATGTGCAGCAGCTTGGGATCGGTCTCGCTGCTGCGCTTGAGCCAGCGCTCGAAACTCGCCAGCTGGTAGATGTTCTCGGGGATGCGCTGATCAAAGAAGCGGTAAAGCGTTTCCTCGTCCACCACGATATCGCGCTTGCGTGCCTTGGCTTCCAGTTCATCCAGCTGGCTGAGCAACTGCTGGTTGGCCTTGTTGAAGGCCGCCCTGCCGTGCCACTCGCCTGCCACCAGCGCCTGGCGAATAAACAGTTCGCGCGAGACAACCGGATCAATCGGGCCGAAGTGCACCTTGCGCTTTGGCACGATGATCAGGCCGTACAGCGAGACCTGCTCAAAGGCCACGACCTGACCGCGCTTTTTCTCCCAGTGCGGTTCACTGTGGCTGGTCTTGACCAGGTGCGCCGCCAGCGGCTCGACCCACACCGGATCAATCTTTGCCGCCAGCCGACCATACAGACGGCGGGTTTCGGTCAGCTCGGCGACCATCACCCAGGCCGGCTTTTTCTTCGCCAGACCCGAGGACGGATGCAGCAGGAAGCGGCGTTGCCTCGCGCCGAGATAATCGCCCTCCTCGGTCTTGTTGCCGAGGTGGCTGAGCAGACCCGCGAGCAGCGCCTTGTGTATCGGCTCGCCGGACGCAGGCTGTTTGTTTTCTTCCAGTCCCATGTCGCGGCAGGTGAGACGAATCTGCCGATGGGTTTCGCGCCACTCACGCAGACGCAGATAATTCAGGAAATTGCGACGGCACCAGCTGCGCAGCTGGCTTTGGGTCAGTGCCTGACGCTGGCTCTCAAAACCGTTCCACAGATTCAGGAAGGCGGCAAAGTCCGAGCCCTCCTCGTTCCACTGGGCATGGGCCTGATCGGCTGCCTGCTGCTTTTCCAGCGGACGTTCGCGCGGATCCTGCACAGCCAGCGCGCTGGCAATCACCGCCAGCTCGGCCAGGCAGCCCTGACGAGCCCCTTCCAGCAACATCCGACCAATGCGCGGATCAACCGGCAGGCGCGCCAGCTGGCGACCGATATCAGTCATTGCGCCGCTGCGATCAACCGCGCCCAGTTCCTGCAGCAAGGTGAAACCGTCGCTGATGGCCCGGCCATCCGGCGGCTCGATAAACGGGAAATCCTCGATGCGGCCAAGGCGCAGATGCAGCATCTGCAGAATGACCGAGGCCAGGTTGGTGCGGCGAATCTCCGGGTCGGTGAACTCCGGGCGAGCGAGGAAGTCTTCCTCGCTGAACAGCCGCACACAGATACCGGGGGCAACCCGGCCGCACCGGCCCTTGCGCTGGTTGGCACTGGCCTGCGAGACAGCTTCCACCGGCAGCCGCTGCACCTTGGAGCGCGGACTGTAGCGGCTGATGCGCGCCTCGCCCGGGTCAATCACATAAACGATGCCCGGCACCGTCAGCGAGGTTTCCGCCACGTTGGTTGCCAGCACCACACGCCGCCCGGCATGGGAGGAAAAAATCTTCTGCTGTTCGGCAGCCGACAGCCGCGCATACAACGGCAGAATCTCGGTGTGCTTCAGGTTGGCCTTGCGCAGGTACTCGGCGGTATCGCGAATCTCCCGCTCGCCCGGCAGAAACACCAGCACGTCACCCGGCGACTTGCCCTGACTGCGCTCAAACTGCTGAATCTCGGTCAGCGCGGCAACGATGCCCTGGTCGATGCTGAGGTCTTCCTCGACCGTGTTGCCCTCTTCGTCCCGCTCGGCGCTGAGCGGCCGATACCAGACATCCACCGGGTAGGTACGACCGGACACTTCAATCACCGGCGCATTGTCGAAACGGGCCGAGAACCGCTCAAGATCAATGGTTGCCGAGGTGATGATCACCTTCAGATCAGGCCGCTTGGCCAGGATGGTCTTGAGGTAACCCAGCAGGAAATCGATATTGAGGCTGCGCTCGTGCGCCTCGTCGATGATCAGAGTGTCATAGCGGCTGAGGTAACGGTCATTCTGGGTTTCGGCCAGCAGAATGCCGTCGGTCATCAGCTTGATCAGCGAGCGCTCTGAGGTCTGATCGGTAAAGCGCACCTGATAACCGACCAGCTCACCCAGCGGCGTGCCCAGCTCTTCCGCAATCCGCGATGCCACGCTGCGCGCAGCCAGTCGCCGCGGCTGGGTATGGCCGATCACACCGTGGGTGCCGCGCCCCAGTTCCAGACAGATCTTCGGCAACTGGGTGGTCTTGCCTGAGCCGGTCTCGCCGGCGATCACCACCACCTGATTGTCGGCAATAGCGGCCTTGATCTGCTCCCGCTTGTCGGCAATAGGCAGCGCGTCCGGGTAAATGATCTTCGGGATCAGCCGGACGCGCTCGGCCACCTTCTCGCTTGAAGCGTTAAAGCGCTCCAGCCAGGCTGCAGCGGCCTTGCCCTGATCGTCCTTGGGCAGGCGCTGAAACTGCTGCTGCAGGCGATGACGATCGCTGGCCATGACCTGGGAAAAATCGGGTGCATTGGAGTGCTTGGCTGACATGGTTGATCCTTGGCATTAAAAAACCCCGCCCGGCAGTGCCGGGCGGGGCTCTATTGTCGCAAAATCGAAGCGACCGGTGCAGCTTACTGGCTGGCGAGTTTCTTCAGCTCTTCGTCACGCAGTTCGCGGCGCAGGATCTTGCCGACGTTGGTGGTCGGCAGAGCGTCGCGGAACTCGACGTGCTTGGGCACCTTGTAGGCAGTCAGGCTGCTGCGCATATGGGCGATCACGTCTTTCTCGGTCAGGGTCGAGTCGGCAGATTTGACCAGGAACACCTTGATCGCTTCGCCCGATTTCTCGTCCGGTACGCCGATGGCAGCACACTGCACCACGCCCGGCAGTGTCGCCATGACATCTTCCAGCTCGTTCGGGTACACGTTGAAACCGGATACCAGAATCATGTCCTTCTTGCGGTCAACAATGCGCAGGTAGCCGTCTTCCTGAATGATCGCAATGTCACCGGTTTTCAGCCAGCCTTCGGCGTCCAGGATCTCATCGGTTGCTTCCTGACGCTGCCAGTAGCCCTTCATCACCTGCGGGCCCTTGACGCACAGCTCGCCACGCTCACCCAGCGGCAGCTCGTTACCATCCTCATCGATGATCTTGCACAGGGTGGACGGCACCGGAATACCGATGGTGCCCAGCTGAATGTTGCTGATCGGGTTAACCGTAGCAACCGGGCTGGTTTCGGTCATGCCGAAGCCTTCACAGATATCGCACCCGGTAACCTGCTTCCAGCGCTCGGCGGTAGCCAGTTGCAGCGCCATGCCGCCGGACAGGGTGACCTTGAACTTGCTGAAATCCAGCGCACGGAAAGCGGCATCGTTACACAGAGCAACGAACAAGGTGTTGAGGCCAACAAAGCCGGTGAACTGGAACTTGGACAACTCCTTCACAAAGGACGGGATATCACGCGGGTTGGTGATCAGCACGTTATGGTTACCGCTGACCATCATTGCCATGCAGTGGAAGGTGAAGGCATAGATGTGATAAAGCGGCAGCGGGCAGATCACGACTTCTTCGCCATCAATCATGTTCGAGCCCATCAGCGCCTTGGCCTGCAACATGTTGGCAACCAGGTTGCGGTGCGTCAGCATCGCACCCTTGGCAACGCCGGTAGTGCCACCGGTGTACTGCAACACGGCGATGTCGCCAGACGCCGGACTGGCTTCTGCCAGACTCAGGCTGCGTCCCTTGGCCATGGCATCGTTGAAGCGGACCATGCCCGGAATATTGTAGGACGGTACCATCTTCTTGAGGTACTTGACCGCCGCATTGATCAGCACGCGCTTGAGCGGAGGCAGCATATCGCCGAGCTCGGTGACGATGACATGCTTGACGCCGGTCTTGGGCACTACTTCTTCTGCCATATGCGCCATGTTGGCCAGGCAGACCAGCGCCTTGGCGCCGGAGTCGTTGAACTGGTGTTCCATTTCCCGCGGGGTGTAAAGCGGGTTGGTATTGACTACGACATAGCCGGCACGCATCGCGCCGAACACGGCAATCGGATACTGCAAAACGTTCGGCATCTGAATAGCGATACGATCGCCCGGCTGCAGGCCGCTATGCTTCTGAAGGTAGGCAGCAAAGTGACCCGAGAGAGTGTAAAGGTCACCGTAGGTGAGTGTCTTTCCGAGGTTGGTAAAGGCAGGCTTGTTGGCGAAGCGCTGGCAGGAGTCTTTGAGAACGGCGAGAACGTTGGGGTACTGGTCGGGATCGATTTCAGGGGAAACACCCGCTGGATATTTGTCTTTCCAGAAATTTTCAAGCATGTAGGCCGGCTCCTGAACAGGTATTGCTGCTGTCTTATCGTATGTTCGGTTGTCTTTTGGTGCTTTCAGCACTCTTGTCACGACACTCAGTCTGGCCCCAGGCAAGCGTCTATTTGACGCACCCGAGGGGCCAAAGAGCCCGAAGACTAGCAGCTTTTCCAGAGGCAGACCAGCACCCCGGACAGGCATCCAGGGTGCATGAAGCTTGGCTTTGAGCGCCTGCGGGAGTGACCGGCGGGTCATCCTCGCAGGCAGAGGATTACTGGTCGCGCAGCTCGCGACGCAGAATCTTGCCAACCGCCGACATGGGCAGCGACTCACGAATCTCGTAATGCTTGGGCACCTTGTACCCGGTGAAATTCGCGCGGCAGTATGCCTTGAGCTCGTCAACGGTCAGGCTCTTGTCGCTGGGCACAACAAACAGCTTGACTGCTTCGCCGGATTTCTCGTCTTCCACGCCGATGGCCGCCGCATTGGCGACCTTGGGATGGGCAGCCACCACATCTTCAATCTCGTTGGGATAGACGTTGAAACCGGACACAATGATCAGGTCCTTGATGCGGTCAACAATCGACACAAAGCCGTCTTCGTCGATGATCGCCACGTCACCGGTACGGAACCAGCCGTCGGCATCCAGTACCTCTGCAGTCGCTTCCGGGCGATTCCAGTAGCCCTTCATTACCTGCGGGCCTTTGACGCACAGCTCGCCACGCTCGCCGATAGGCAGCTCGTTGCCGTTTTCATCAATGACCTTGAGGGCTGTGCCCGGTGCCGGCAGGCCAACCGAGCCCAGACGCGCCAAACCATCGCCCGGGCTGGAGGTCACAACGGGCGAGCACTCGGTCAGGCCATAGCCTTCACCAATGACGCAGCCGGTCTTTTTCTGCCAGCGCTCGGCGGTGGCCTTGACCAGTGCGGTGCCGCCGGAACCGGTACTTTTAAGGCGAGAGAAATCCAGCTTTTCAAACTCGGGATGATCCATCAACGCGACAAACAGCGTATTGAGGCCGACAATCGACGAGAACTGCCACTTTTTCAGCTCGGCGACAAAGCCGGGAATATCGCGCGGATTGGTGATCAGCACGTTATGGTGCCCGGCGATCATCATGCACATGCAGTTCACGGTGAAAGCAAAGATGTGATACAGCGGCAGCGGTGCAATGATCACCTCGCCAGGCTCACCGTTGATCTTCTGGCCGTTGCTGTCGAGCTGCTGCATGTTGGCGTACACCTGCAGCATGTTGGCCACCAGGTTGCCGTGGGTCAGCATGGCCCCCTTGGCAACACCGGTAGTGCCGCCGGTGTATTGCAGCACTGCCACGTCGTCCAGCGTGCGGGTAACACCGCTCGGGCGCCGGCCGTTGCTGCGCTTGAGTGCTGCCTTGAACGCTACCGCCTGCGGCAACGAGTAATCCGGGACCAGCTTTTTAACGTGCTTGACCGCAGCGTTGACCAGCATGCCCTTGAGACCGGGCAGCATGTCACCCATGCGCGCCTCAAACAGGTACTTGATCTCGGTATCAGGCAGCACTTCCTGCACCAGATGCCCAAACATGTTCATGTAGATCAGCGCCTTGGCACCAGAGTCCTGGAACTGGTGACGCATCTCCCGGGCGGTATAGAGCGGATTGGTGTTGACCACCACCAGTCCAGCACGAATCGCACCGAAAACAGCAATCGGGAACTGCAGCACGTTAGGCATTTGCACGGCAATACGGTCGCCGGGCTCAAGGTCGGTGTGCTGCTGGAGATAACTGGCGAAGGCGGCTGACAGACGATCCAGGTCAGCGTAGGTCAGGGTGACCCCCATGTTGCTGAAGGCTGCCAACTTGGCGTGCTTCACACAAGCCTGGTCAAAGACGTCGATAATCGAGCTGTACTGTGTCAGATCGATGTCGTTGGGAATCCCCGCCGGCCGTTTGTCAGCCCAGAAGGACGCATCCATTGTTATTCTCCTATTCCCCGGTGGTGCAGTTTCTTATATTGGCGACGCCAGTCGTTGGCATCGATTGAGCATTGAAGCTCTTGGCACTACTGATAAAGTGGCTCAAAGCTAACAGGGCTTTGCGCAAATACAAAATGCTGGAGTGTTTCATTTGATTTGTGAATACCGCTCCTCCCGCGGGCACTAGCATGCCTGCAGCGACTGCCCGTAAACAACAAGAACAACAAGCACAGGACGACTGACCGATGCCCTACTCCACCCTGGCGTTAACTGCACCTGACGGCGCCCGCCTGAACATTCACCACTGGCCCAGCGCATTGCCAGTGCGCGCCAGCGTCGTCATCTGTCACGGCATGGCCGAACACGGCGCACGCTATCAGGCACTGGCGGAACAACTGAACGCCACCGGCCTTAAGGTATGGGCGCTGGATCTGCGTGGTCACGGTCTGAGTACGCCCGAACTGGCTCGTGGGCAACTTACCCCCGGTGCCGGCTGGGAGGCATTGACCAACGACCTGCTGCAAGTGATCAGGCATGCCAGAGACGCTGCGCCGGAGCACCCGCTGATCCTGCTCGGGCACAGCATGGGCAGCTACGTCGTCCAAAGCCTGCTGCTCACCCATTCCGACTGCGTCGATCTGGCAGTGCTCAGCGGCAGCAACGCCAACCCCCGGATTCTCTGCCGTATCGGCCAGGTAATGGCAGCACTGGAAAGCCGCTTGCGTGGTGCCGATGCGCCCGCACACACCATGAGCACACTCTCGTTCGGTCGCTTCAACCGCGCCTTCGGTGCACCCCGCACTGCGTTTGACTGGCTCAGCCGGGACCCTGTTCAGGTCGACCGCTATGTAGCTGACCCGCTTTGCGGGTTCGTGCTCAGTGGTCACTACTGGCAGCGCCTGTTCGACGCGCTTGGACGTATTGCGACAGCCGATCAACTGGCGTCGATACGGCGCGACCTGCCCATTCTGATACTGGGCGGCGAGCGCGACCCCGTCAGCGCCGGAAACGGCCTGGCAAAGCTGCAGCAACGGTTGCACGCCGCCGGACTTTCACAGGTAGAATTGCGGCTTTATCCGGGTGCCCGGCACGAAGCCTTCAATGAGATCAATCGGGATGAGGTCATCTCCGATTTGCTCGGCTGGCTGGACCGGCACCTGCCCACCCCCTGCAACGGAGCCGCAGCCATGCAGAAGCTTGAAAACCGCATTTACGACGAACTCAACATTGGCGACAAGGCCAGCCTTGCCCACCAGGTACAGGAGAGCGACCTGCTGCTGTTCGCTGCGGTGTCCGGCGACGTCAACCCGGTCCACCTGGACGAAGAATTTGCCGCAGCCACCCCGTTCAAGGGTCGCATTGCCCACGGCATGTTCTCCGGCGCACTGATCTCCGCCGCCATTGCCTGCGAACTGCCGGGGCCGGGCAGCATCTACATCGGCCAGGAACTGAGCTTTCTGCGCCCGGTACGCCTGGGCGACAACATCACCATTGAGCTGGAAGTGCTGGAAAAACTGCCAAAGAACCGGGTAAAAATCGCCACCCGCGTGATCAATCAGGACGGCAAGCAGGTTGTGGATGGTGTCGCCACCGTAATGGCGCCCACCGAGAAGGTCAGCATCGACCGTCCGCAGGCGCCGGCGGTGCAGTTGGGGTAAGCGGCAGCTTTCGCTGCCGCAGCCACGAGCTGTAAGCCTCAAGCTGCAAGCTAAAAACCAAACCCGGCACTGTGCCGGGTTTGGTTTTGGAGCTGGAAGCGAATGTGCCAAATCAGCCGCCACAGACAGCCCCTGCAGGGACTGCTTGTGGCTTATAGCTTGCAGCTTCTGGCTGCGGCGGCGAAGCCGCCGCCTACTTGCTGAGGTACTTCATCCCATCTTCCAGACCCTGCAGGGTCAAGGGGTACATCTTGTCCTCGACCAGCTCGCGAATCAGCTTGGTTGATGAGGTGTATTCCCAGGCATCCTTCGGGTACGGGTTAATCCAGATGAGCTTCTTGTACTTTTCCATGAAGCGCTGAATCCAGACGTAGCCCGCCTCTTCGTTCCAGTGCTCTACGCTGCCGCCCGGCTGAGTGATTTCGTAGGGCGCCATGGCCGCGTCTCCGACAAACACCACCTTGTAGTCCGGACCGTACTTGTGCAGCAGGTCCAGCGTCGAGGTGCGCTCGCTGGTGCGACGCATGTTGTTCTTCCACACCGACTCATAGACGCAGTTATGGAAGTAGTAATACTCCAGGTGCTTGAACTCGGTACGGCAGGCCGAGAACAGCTCTTCGCACACCTTGATGTGCGCATCCATCGAGCCGCCGATATCGAACAACAGCAGCAGCTTGACCGCGTTACGCCGCTCCGGACGCATCTGGATATTCAGCAGACCCGCATCCTTGGCGGTGTGGTCGATGGTGCCGTCAATGTCCAGTTCGTCTGCAGCGCCCTGACGCGCGAATTTGCGCAGGCGACGCAGCGCCACCTTGATATTGCGTGTCCCCAGCTCGACCTGATCATCCAGGTTCTTGTATTCGCGCTGATCCCAGACCTTGACCGCCTTGCCCTGGCGCTTTCCGGCGTCGCCGACGCGAATACCCTCAGGGTTGAAGCCACCGGAACCAAAGGGACTGGTGCCGCCGGTCCCGACCCACTTGTTGCCGCCCTCGTGGCGCTCTTTCTGCTCTTCGAGGCGCTTTTTGAACTCCTCGATCAGCTTGTCAAGACCGCCGAGCGTCTGGATCTTGGCTTTTTCCTCCTCGGTCAGCATGCGCTCGAATTCCTTGCGCAGCCAGTCGTCGGGGATCATCGCCTCAATCAGTTGGTCGAGGTTTTCCAGCCCCTTGAAGTAGGCACCGAAGGCACGATCGAACTTGTCGAAGTGCCGCTCGTCCTTGACCATGACCGTACGCGCCAGATAGTAGAACTCGTCCATATCGGCGAACACGACGTGGTGCTTCAGCGCATTGATCAGGTCGAGCAGCTCGCGTACCGAGACCGGTACCTTGGCTGCCCGCATCTCATTGAACAGGCCCAGTAACATCGGGCACCTCCCTCTTAACGGTTCTGACGACGCGTCATGAAGGCGAGGCGTTCCAGCAGCTGGACATCCTGTTCGTTCTTGACCAGCGCACCGTACAGCGGCGGAATCGCCTTGGTCGGATCGCGGTCACGCAGAACGGCCTCGGGAATCTGATCAGCCATCAGCAGCTTCAGCCAGTCAACCAGCTCGGAGGTAGACGGCTTCTTCTTGATGCCCGGCACCTTGCGCACGTCGAAGAAAATATCCATGGCTTCGGACAGCAGTGTCTGCTCGATCTTCGGGAAATGCACTTCCACAATCTTCTTCATGGTCTCGCGATCCGGGAAGGCAATGTAGTGGAAGAAGCAACGACGCAGGAAGGCGTCCGGCAGCTCTTTCTCGTTATTGGAGGTAATGATGATGATCGGGCGCTGCTTGGCCTTGATGGTCTGATTGGTCTCGTAAACGTAGAACTCCATCTTATCGAGTTCCTGCAGCAGGTCGTTCGGGAACTCGATGTCGGCCTTGTCGATTTCATCGATCAGCAGAATGGCACGTTCTTCGGACTCGAACGCTTCCCAGAGCTTGCCTTTCTTGATGTAGTTGGCAACGTCGTGCACCTTGTCGACGCCCAGCTGGGAATCACGCAGACGACTTACCGCGTCATACTCGTACAGCCCCTGATGCGCCTTGGTGGTGGATTTGATGTGCCAGGTAATCAGCTTGGCGCCCATGGACTCGGCCAGTTGCTCGGCCAGCATGGTTTTACCCGTGCCCGGCTCGCCCTTGATCAGCAGCGGGCGTTCCAGGGTAATGGCAGCGTTAACCGCCAGTTTGAGGTCGTCGGTTGCGACGTAGGACTGAGTACCTTCGAACTTCATCTGAGTGTTCCTTGGGCCGGAGCCCGGTGTAATAGAGACCAGGCATTGCACGAAAAATGGATCAAGCACTATAGCGTGCGACGATTTTCACTGTAAACGCGACATGGCACAACCAAAGGCTGGCTGATACCCACTCATTATTGGCAACGAGATTTGCGCCGCCACCGCACCCGAAAGCACCGCGCATCGCATTGACGGGTGCCGGCGCCCGGCATAGGCTGATTGGCCTGATCCCCCTGCCCTGCAGCATTTACAACAAGGAGTCGTGCCATGAGCCGCATCTTCGCAGACAACTCCCAGGCCATCGGCAACACGCCGCTGGTTCGCATCAATCGCCTCGGCCCCAAGGGCGTGACCATTCTGGCCAAGATCGAAGGCCGCAACCCTGCCTATTCGGTCAAGTGCCGTATCGGCGCAAGCATGATCTGGGATGCCGAATCCAGCGGCCGCCTGAAGCCGGGCATGACCATTGTCGAGCCAACCTCTGGCAACACCGGCATCGGTCTGGCATTCGTTGCAGCCGCCCGCGGCTACAAGCTGGTGCTGACCATGCCCGCTTCAATGAGTCTGGAGCGCCGCAAGGTACTCAAGGCGCTGGGTGCCGAGTTGGTACTGACCGATCCGGCCAAGGGCATGAAGGGTGCTATCGAAAAGGCACAGGAGCTGGCCACCCAGCACCCGGAGCAATACATTCTGCTGCAGCAGTTCGAGAACCCGGCCAACCCGGCCATTCACGAAAAGACCACCGGTCCGGAAATCTGGAACGACACCGACGGCAGCATTGACGTGCTGGTCGCCGGCGTCGGCACCGGCGGTACCATTACCGGCATTTCTCGCTACATCAAGCTGACCTGCGGCAAGAAGATAACGTCTATCGCGGTTGAACCGGCAACCTCCCCGGTAATCACCCAGACGCTGCAGGGTGATGAGGTCAAACCCAGCCCGCACAAGATCCAGGGCATTGGTGCCGGCTTCGTGCCTGCCAACCTTGATCTGGGCATGGTTGATCGCGTTGAACAGGTCAGTGATGACGAAGCCAAGGACATGGCGCTGCGCCTGATGCGCGAGGAAGGCATTCTGGTCGGCATTTCCTGCGGTGCGGCCATGGCGGCAGCAGTGCGGGTCGCAGAGGAGCCAGCGATGCAAGGCAAAACCATCGTCGTCGTCCTGCCGGATTCCGGCGAGCGCTACCTGTCCACCATGCTGTTCAGCGACCTGTTCACCGATCAGGAAACCGTGCAGTAACAGCCGCGCCCGCCGCACCCTGACCCGGTGCGGCGGATCGCAGCACACCCTTCCCAGTCTGTCCCTGACTGGCTATGCTGCGGGCATTCGCTCCCCTACCCGCAGGCGCTCTCATGTCCCAGGCTTCCGATCAGATAGCTCAGCAGATTCTTTCCGGCTTTGACCGCTACCGTCGCATCTTTCGCGACCTGACCGCCGGCGCCCGAGCGCGCTTCGAGCAAGCCCGCTGGAACGACATTCAGGAAGCCTCTACCCTGAGGATCAACGCCTACGAAGAACAGGTACAGGACACCGCTGAACGTCTTGCCGCATCCGAACTTGGCGAGCAGGTGCGCAATGTCGCGGCCTGGCCCGATATTCGCCTCTCCTACATTACCCTGATTGATCAGCGCTTTGACGACGAACTCGCAGAGACCTGGTTCAACTCGGTATTCTGCAGCCTGCATCAGCACGACCAGATCAGCGACGAAACCATGTTCGTCCACAGCACCCGGCCGGTTAGCCGCCCGCCCTCACGCATCTCCCTGACCCGTGGCTTCATCTCCGAGGGATCGCTGCAGGGGCTGGCCCACCAGATTCTCAGTGAATACAGCTTCGATGTGCCCTGGGAAGACATGACCCGGGATGTCGAGATGATTGTCAGTGAGCTGCAGCAGGGGCTGCCTGACTGGGCGCAGATGGATCGCGGACTGACCGCCGAGATGGTGCAGAGTGTGTTCTACCGCAACAAGGGAGCCTACCTGGTCGGACGCCTGATCAGCCAGCAGGAGCAATGGCCCTTTGTACTGCCGCTGGTCAACCGCGAGCACCAGGGCATCAGCGTCGATACCGTGATCACCGATGAGTCGGACGTTTCGATCATCTTCTCCTTCACCCGCTCCTATTTCATGGTCGAATGTGCGGTACCCAGTGAGCTGATCGCCTTCGTGAAACGCCTGCTGCCCGGCAAGCATCTGGCCGAGCTTTATACCGCCATCGGTTTCTACAAGCAGGGCAAGTCCGAGTTTTACCGTTCGCTGATCGCCCACCTGGCCAATTCGGATGACCGGTTTATCATGGCGCCCGGGGTACGCGGCATGGTAATGAGCGTATTTACCCTGCCGGGCTTCAATACGGTCTTCAAGATTATCAAGGACCGATTTGCCCCCTCGAAGAACATCGACCGGGCTACCGTCATCGAGAAATACCGACTGGTTAAACGTCACGATCGCGTCGGTCGCATGGCAGATACCCAGGAATTTGCCGATTTTCGCTTTCCGCGTGATCGCTTCGACCCCGAATGCCTGCAGGAGCTGCTGGAGGTCGCCGCATCAACTGTCATTGAGGAAGGCGATACCATTCTGATCCGGCACTGCTGGACCGAGCGCCGCATGACGCCACTGAACATCTATCTGGAAAATGCCAGCGAACAGCAGACTCACGACGCTTTGCTCGATTATGGCAAGGCGATCAAGGAACTGGCCGCTGCCAATATTTTCCCCGGCGACATGCTGTTGAAGAATTTTGGTGTTACCCGCCATGGCCGCGTGGTGTTTTACGACTACGACGAAATCAGTTATCTGACCGAGGTTAACTTTCGAGTCATTCCGGAAGCGCTTTACCCGGAACAGGAAATGGCGTCGGAACCCTGGTATTCGGTATCACCAAATGACGTGTTCCCCGAAGAGTTTCCGGTTTTCCTGTTTGCCGATCTGCACCAGCGCAGACTGTTCTCCAGATTGCACGGTGACCTGTTCGACGCCGGGTACTGGCAAGGCCTGCAGGAGCAGATTCGCGCGGGCCAGGTACTGGATGTCTACCCCTACCGACGCGCCACGCAAGGCGCGTAAAACGGGCATTTCCGGCTTACTGAAAAAAAATCTTGAAAGACGTGCCATTTCCTGAATCTGTCGTATACTCAATTTCGTTTATTCGCGCCGTGACGGGGTCTTGTTGAGGTCTTGACTTGTCCCCCTGAAAGGCGCAGAGTGAGCGCGTAGGTTTTCAAGAGATAGAGTTGTAGGCTGCAAGCGCACTTTTCAGTACGTAAGTTTGTCATTCTCGTGATCTTTGATTCCCACGCTTTAATTGAGTGCAAGCTCAAGTATTTCAATTTGATAGGAATTATCTGAAATGGCAACTGGTACAGTTAAGTGGTTCAACGACACTAAAGGTTTTGGTTTCATCACTCCGGATGGCGGTGGAGACGACCTGTTCGCCCACTTCTCCGAGATCAAGGTTCAGGGCTTCAAGTCCCTGGCTGAGAACCAGAAGGTGTCCTTTGACGTGACCACTGGTCCGAAAGGCAAGCAGGCTGCAAACATTCAGATCATCGGTTAATCCGAGAACTGAATAAAAAAACCCGGCTCAGGCCGGGTTTTTTGTTGCCTGCAGAATGCTAAAAACTACTCGCCTCCGCCGTCCCGACCGCGTACCCTATGCGGCATAAAAGCCATCCGACACCCCTGCTGCCGCCCAGGGTATCCCGCGGATGCAACACGTCTAACAGCCTCGTTTTACCCTCGCCCGACCAGAATCGGCCGCGAGCAGGAACGTCAGTCACAGGGGGTTACCAGTGGAAACCACGCCCAGCAGTCAGAACCCGGATGCACTCAAGGTCATCATTTTTCGTGCCGCAGAAGCGATCGTCAGTGAATTGGGCGCGTCGCAACTGACCTTCGCCAGCCTGAGCGAACGCAGCAAAATTGATGAAGCCACGCTGCAACAAATGTTCCCCGACCGCGAAGCGCTGCTGAGCGCCATGATCGAATACCGTCTTGAGCGTTTTCGCGTGCGCTGGGGCGCCTATGAAAGCGTATTGCCCGACGAGCCCATGCGCGAACTCAAGGCATTGCTGCTCAGCAACATGAGCGAATCCAGCGAGGAAAAGAACCTGGACTCGGCCATTTTCGCTGCCGCCGCCAGCAATCCGGCCTTGCTGCAGACCAGCTCGGATAACGTCCAGGGGCTGTTCGATATTCTGGAGAAGTCTCCCCTGGGGCTAGCCCAGGCGGCCATCCTGTTTTTCTCGGTACGGGGTTATCGTCTGTTCGAGCAACTGAACATGTGCCCTATGACCGACGCTCAGCGTACCGAATTCCAGGAGCAGATCATGCGTCTGGCACGCATGATGTATGAGGCTCGCAACGGAGAATAAGGGATCAGGCGTCGGCGGCGGCCGGCTCGTCTTCCTGTGGATGACGCCGGCGCCACCAACGCTGGACTGCAAGGCGGACCGCCGCAACCGGCACATAGCAGGCAAACGCCAGCGTCATCACCAGGCTGAGCTCGCCAAGCACGCGCGACTGGTTCTCACCGGTAGACAGAAACGTATCGAGCAGATAGATCAGGGTGGCCGGAGCCATCCAGGTCCCGTCAGCCTCGACGGAAACCGGTGTAAACAGCAAGACCGCCATGGCCAGACAAAGCGGCTCACGAATAAGCCACCAGCGGGTCAGAGCGGTCAGCTTCCACCAGACAAGCCAGCACCCTGCCGCCGTCGCCAGATAGATCCACCAGACCGTCTGATATTCTGCTTCGTTGAACATTGCCTGCCATCCGTCCGATCAAATCAACCGCGCCATGATAACGGTTTTTAGCCCATGAGTCCTGAACTGCACCAACCCATCGCCCGCCGCGAATCCGGTGAAGATCCCTACCGCTGGCTCGAGCAGCGCGACACACCAGAGGTCATCCAATATCTGCAGGCGGAGAATGAGCACACCGACGCCTGGATGGCGCCCCATGCCGAGCTTCGCGAACAGCTGTTTCAGGAGATTCGTGGGCGCATCCGGGAGACCGATCTGGGCCTGCCCAGCCCCAAGGGCGCCTGGCTGTATTATCAGCGCACCGAAGCCGGCGCCGAGTATCCGCGCTACTACCGCTGCCGCCGGCCGGCCGACCAGAGCCTGCACATCGACACCAGCACCGAACAGTTGCTGCTGGACCTGAATCAGCTCGCCGAAAATGAAGATTTTCTCGAGCTTGGCGACTTCAGCGTCAGTCCGGACCAGCACTGGCTGGCCTACAGTCTGGACACCCAGGGTAACGAGGTATATCAGCTTTACGTTCGCTCATTGCTGAATGATGAAATCTACTCCCTGCCACTGGAGAATGCCGGTGGCAACCTGTGCTGGGCCAACGATAACCGCACGCTGTTCGCCATCAGTCTGGATGACAGCGCACGCCCGGCTCACCTCTGGCGTCTGCGTCGAGACGAAGAGCCGGTCAGGGTCTTTGACGAGCCGGACGCGCTGTTCTATCTCTCGGTCTATCGCAGCAGTTCCGAACACTTTATCTGCGTCTCCAGCAGCAGCAAGAACACCGGTGAGGTGCACTTTCTGCCGGCGGACCGACCGGAAGCGGCTCTGGAGTGTCTGGCCGCTCGACAGACAGGCCACGAATACGACGCAGACCATGGTGAGCAGGGTTTCATTATTCGCAGCAACAGTGCGGGAGAGAACTTTGGTCTCTACTGCTGTGATCCGGCCACACCGGGTCAGTCGAACTGGCGGCTGCTGTGCCCTGCAGATCCGGCGCATACCCTGGAGGATGTCGAGGTACAGCGCGACGCGCTGATTCTCCAGTATCGATGCGATGGCCTTTGCCGGCTGGATGTCCTGCCGGTTGGCGCAGACGCGTATCAGGTACAGATGCCAGATGCTGCCTACAGCCTCCATGTGCAGTCCGGCGAGGAGTACCAGAGCCCGCAGGTTCGACTGCGCTATGAGTCGCTGAATCGACCGGCCGAGATTCGCGCTCTGAATCTCAAGAGCGGCGAGCAAACGGTGCTGAAGCAAACACCGGTTGAGGGCCCCTTCGATGCAGAGGCCTACCGGGTCGAACGACTCTGGGCTATTGCTGACGACGGCGCCCGCATTCCCGTCAGCCTGATCGAGCGCAGCGATGCAAGCGGCAGCGGTCCGCTTTATCTATATGGCTACGGTGCTTACGGCGCGTCTATGGACCCTTGGTTCTCCCACGCCCGGTTGTCACTGCTGGATCGCGGCTGGCGCTTTGCGATAGCGCACGTTCGCGGCGGCGCAGAAATGGGCGAGTACTGGTATCAGCAGGGTAAGCTGGAGCACAAGGGCAATACGTTCAGTGATTTTATCCGCTGCGCAGAGCAACTGATCGAGCAAGGCAAAACGGATCCCGGCCACCTGGTCATTGCTGGAGGCAGTGCCGGTGGCCTGCTGATCGGCAATGTCATCAACCAGCGCCCGGAGCTGTTTCGTGCAGCCGTAGCAGACGTGCCGTTCGTGGATGTCTGGAACACCATGAACAACCCGGAGTTGCCGCTGACTATCGGTGAATACGAAGAGTGGGGCGATCCCAACGAGCCGGAGGTTGCCGCACGCATCAAGGGTTATGCACCCTACGAGAATGTTGGCGCCAAGGCCTACCCTGCCCTGTTTGTGACCGCGGGTTACCATGACGTGCGCGTGCAGTACTGGGAAGCGGCCAAGTGGGTTGCGCGGTTGCGTTCCACACGCAGCAATCAGGCACCGCTGCTGCTGCGCACGCAGATGAGCGCGGGGCACGGCGGCGCCAGCGGCCGCTACCAGGCCATGCGCGACATTGCCGAGGAATACACCTTCCTGCTGACCGTGTGCAGCGGTTAGGCACTGCAGCGCAAGCATAAAAAAACCGCCGGCCCTTGTGGGTGCGGCGGTTTTTTACGTTCAGACGATCAGAACCGTGAAGCCATGTCGTCGAATTGATCGGCTACCTTGCCTTCCGGAGCCGGGGTGATCAGGGTCACCACCACAATGGCGATGGTGGCAAGGATGAAACCGGGGATGATTTCGTAAAGACCGATGGTATCGATCTGCTTCCACACCACCACGGTAACGCCACCAACAATGATACCGGCCAGCGCACCAAAGCGATTCATCCGGCGCCAGAACAGCGACAGAATGATCGCCGGCCCGAAGGCGGCGCCAAACCCGGCCCACGCGTAGGACACCAGACCCAGTACGGTACTTTCAGGGTTGAAAGCGAAGACCAGAGCCAGCGCTGCGATACCCACAACCGCCGCGCGACCAACCCAGACCAGCTCCTGCTGTGACGCATCACGACGGAACAGTGCCTTGTAGAAATCTTCGGCCAGAGCAGAGGACGATACCAGCAGCTGGGAGTCGGCAGTGGACATGATGGCAGCCAGCACCGCAGCCAACAGGATACCCGCAACCAGCGGATGCATCAGCGCCTGAACCAGGGCGAGGAACACGGTCTCGGCGTCCGCCAGCCCTTCTTCACCGAAGTAACCGATGCCGATCCAGCCGATCACCAGCGCTGCCAGCAGGCACACGCCGGACCACAGGACCGCGATGCGGCGGGCGGTCGGCAGTGCGGCATCACTCTCGATCGCCTTGAAGCGCGCGAGAATGTGCGGCTGACCGAAATAGCCAAGACCCCAGCCCAGCAGGGAAATAATGGCGATAAAGCCCAGCGGCTCGCCTTCTACGTTGGTCCAGAGGTTCAGCAGTTCAGGGTTGCGTGCTTCCATGGCTCCGTGCACTGCATCCCATCCACCCACGACGTTGAGTGCCATAACCGGCACGACAATCAGCGCTGCGGCCATCAGCAGACCCTGAATAACGTCGGTCCAGGATACCGCGAGAAACCCGCCGAAGAAGGTGTAGGAGATAATCGCCAGCGTGCCGATGACAACTGCGAGCTCGTAACCAAAGCCGAAGGTGCTCTCGAACAGCTTGCCGGCTGCGACCAGACCGGAACTGGTGTAGAACAGGAAGAACAACAGGATGAACACGGCCGAGATAACCCGCAGCATCCGGCTGTTGTCTTCGAAACGGTTCTCAAAATACGCCGGCAGCGTCAGTGAGTCACTGGCCAGGTGCGAGTAAACCCGCAGACGGCGCGCCACGATCAACCAGTTTGCCCAAGTCCCCAGCAACAGACCGATGGCAATCCAGGATGCCTCGTAACCGGCTGACAGCGCATAACCGGGCAAGCCCAGCAGCAGCCAGCCACTCATATCCGATGCGCCGGCAGACAATGCCGCCGTGCCCGGGCCCAACGAGCGGCCCCCCAAAATGTAATCCGACAGGTTGGTGGTGCGCTTGTAGGCGATATAGCCCAGTGCGAGCATCACCCCGATGTACACGATAAACGTCGCTGTAACGACTGCAGTATTACCTTCCATTTTTATTCTCTCTCTTGGAGATTCGTGAATGGTTCTCGCGGGCCGGGGGTAACCCGATCCGCGAGCAGGTGGCTATTGTCACCCAACTAACCGGTTCACGCATCTATGGTTGCTGAACTGTCCGTGCTGCTGATTCATCCCTGTTGCTTCTTTTCGCCAGTCGCCGCCGCCTCAGGGCTCCCCGTCACCAAGTGAAAGCAGACTGGCATTACCACCTACCGCCGTAGTGTTGATGGTTCGCGTACGCTCCGTGACAAACCGTAGCAGATAATGCGGACCACCCGCCTTGGGACCAGTGCCGGAGAGGCCCTGACCACCGAAAGGTTGCACCCCGACAACCGCACCGATCTGGTTGCGATTGATGTAGACGTTGCCGATGCGCACCCGTGCGTCGATATGCTCTGCGGTATCCTCGTTACGCGTATGTACGCCGAGGGTCAGACCAAAACCGGTCGCGTTGATGTCATCGATGATCTTGTCGAGATCCCGTGCGCGCCAGGTTACAACGTGAAGAACCGGGCCAAAATGCTCCTCGCTCAGCTCGTTGATGCTGTCGAGACGGAAAGCGACCGGCGCCACGAAGTGACCGTTCAGCGATTCGGGTACCGGTGTCTCGGCGATCAGACGTCCGGCCTGTTTCATTTCTCGAATATGCTTGAGCAGCCCGTCACGGGCATCAGCGTCGATCACCGGGCCAACATCGGTGTCTCGACGTGCAGGATCACCCACATGCAGCTCGGCCATCGCCCCCTTAAGCAGTTCGATAACTCGCTCGGCGATGTCTTCCTGCACAAACAGCACGCGCAACGCAGAGCAGCGCTGACCGGCGCTCTGGAACGCCGAGTGCACCACATCGTTGACCACCTGCTCGGGCAAGGCAGTGGAGTCGACAATCATGGCGTTCTGACCACCGGTCTCGGCGATCATCGGCGCAATCGCGCCGTTGCGGGCGGCCAGCGCGCGGTTGATCACATGGGCTGTCTGGGTGGAGCCGGTGAAGGCCACACCGGCGATACGCGGGTCGGACGTGATGACGCTACCAACCTGTACCCCATCACCCGGCAAGAGTGCCAGCACGTCACCCGGCAGGCCGGCTTCATGCATCAGCTCAACGCAGCGTACGGCAACCAGACTGGTCTGCTCGGCCGGCTTGGCAACCACGGTGTTGCCGCAGACCAGCGCCGCGCTGACCTGACCGAGGAAGATCGCCAGCGGAAAGTTCCACGGACTGATACAGGCAAACACGCCGCGTCCTTGCAGATACAGCTCGTTGCTTTCACCGGTCGGCCCCGGCAGGGTGATGGTAGCGAAGCGCTGGCGCGCCTGCATGGCGTAGAAGCGACAGAAATCAACTGCTTCACGCACTTCATCGATGCCGTCCTGCAACAGCTTGCCCGCCTCGCGGGTACACAGGGCCATCAGCTCGGGCATGTGTTCTTCGAGCTTGTCGGCGGTACGCTCAAGAATCGCTGCACGCTCATCAACCGGGGTCGCATTCCAGCGCACAAAGGCGCTGCTCAGGCTATCAATCGCGGAGCGGGTCTGATCGGCCGAGGCCCAGACCACCTCACCGACCTGATGGCTCAGCTCGTAGGGACACATGACCGGGCGCCCCTCCCCTTGCAGACGCTTGCCGTTAACCAGCGGAGCGCCGCTCCAGCGGGCATCCCACCACTTGTCCAACTCGTCCTTCAACGGCAGCCATTCGCTGAGGATGTTCATGTTCACACCGCGGGAGTTTCGGCGCGCGTCACCAAACAATGCAGGCGGCAGCGGAATGCGCGGATTGGCCAGCGAGGCATGACGCTTGAGCGCGTTAACCGGATGAGTCGTCAGACTGTCGACCGGTACACGCGGGTCAACCAGCTTGTGCACAAAGGACGAATTGGCGCCGTTCTCAAGCAGGCGGCGAACAAGATACGGCAGCAGGTCCTTGTGGGCTCCTACCGGCGCATAAATGCGCACCGGGCACTTGGCCTGCTCAATCACCGTGTCATACAGCGCATCACCCATGCCGTGCAGGCGCTGAAACTCGAACTCGCGGCGACCCGCCAGCTCCAGAATGCAGGTAACGGTGTGCGCATTGTGGGTAGCAAACTGCGGGTAGATATGGCCTTCGGTCAGGGGGCTGAGCAGGTAGCGGGCACATGCCAGATAGGAGACATCGGTCGCCTCCTTGCGGGTAAATACCGGGTAGCTGCTGAGGCCAGCCTGTTGCGACCACTTGATCTCGGAGTCCCAGTAGGCGCCCTTGACCAGACGCACCGGAATACGATCACCCTGGGAGCGGGCAACCAGCGTCAGCCAGCACAGCACCGGCAACGCGCGCTTGGAGTAGGCTTGTACGACGAGGCCGAAGTTGCCCCAGCCCTGCACATCCGGGTGGCGATATACGCGCTCGAACAGTTTCAGCGACAGTTCAAGGCGGTCAGCCTCTTCCGCGTCGATGGTAATACCCACGTCGCCTACGCGTGCCTGCCGCACCAGCGCCAGCACACTGTCACCCAACTCTTTGAGCACCTGCTCTTCGCGCGCGGTTTCATAGTGCGGATGCAAAGCGGAGAGTTTGATCGAAATCGTCGGTTTCGGGCTGCGGCCCTTGTATTTGTCGTCTACCAGCGCGGCGATCGCCTTGCTGTAGTCCTGGAAATACTTTTCGGCGTCGGCACGGGTCAGCGCCGCCTCGCCGAGCATATCAAAGGAGTAGGTGTAGCCCTGGTCGCGTTGCGGCTTGCCGTTCTTCAACGCTTCGGTGATGGTGCGCCCGAGCACGAACTGGCGCCCCATGATCTTCATCGCCTGCATCATGGCGGCGCGAATGACCGGCTCACCGCTGCGCTTGATCAGACGCCCCAGCACGGTACCCGGCGTGCCATCCTGACGCTGATCCATGTTGACCACCTTGCCGGTCATCACCAGGCCCCAGGCCGCGGCGTTCACCAGCGTATGCTCGCTCTGTCCGAGGTGACGGTCCCACTGCGCAGCGTTCAGCTTGTCACGGATCAGCGCATCGGCGGTATCGGCATCCGGCACGCGCAGCAGCGCCTCGGCCAGACACATGAGCATGATGCCTTCCTGGGTATCCAGGCTGTACTGCTGCAGCAGCGCGTCGATACTGTCGACCGCGTTGTCACGCTTGCGTACATCCACAATCAGCTGGCTGGCCTTGCGCGTAATCGCACTCAGATCCTGGTCCTGCGCGAGTTCGATCAACTCACGCAGATAGCTGTCCTCATCAACAGCGTAATTGGCACTGACCTTGTGCAGGAATTCCGTTGGCTGGCTGCGCAGGAAATCGCCCTGCAGCACCTCGCTGGCTTTAAACATTCTGGCATGCTCCTGGACGTGTCCGGCGTCACGGCATGTGACACACGAACATATGAGTTCGCCTGTAACAACCCTAGACCATTCAGGCGTATCGGACGAATCATCCCGTTTGTTGTGATTTAGCCGGGCTCTTGCCGACCCGCTTTCGGGTAGCGACACTGCCCGATGCTCGACTGTAGAAGCGCAGGCGGAGGGAATCTTGCGGAAAGCTCTGGGATTTTTGTCAAAATCTCGGAAGCAGTGCAAGCCATTCAGCTCGCAAATAGTTGAGATACAGGGGCGTCAGGAAGGCAAGACTGACCAGCAATATCAGGGGGAATCACGCAGCTTTGCGCCATTCAAGGCACTCAGGCACGGCCGAGACGCAACCCCCGAGGCGTCTGTCCCCAGTAACGGCGCACAGCGTGGCTGAGCGCACTCTGGCTGGAAAATCCGCAGCGACTGGCAACCTCGGCTACTGGCATTGACGTCTCCTGCAGCAGTCGGGACGCTTCGCGAAGACGCAGCGACAGCACGTGCTGATGCGGGGTTATGCCCGTCGACTCACGGAACAGCGCATGAAAATGACTGCTGCTCACGCATACCTGCGCCGCCAGCGCGGCAACACTGATGGGATGGTCCAGGTTGGCCAGAATGTAGGCGTCTAGCCGCTGCAGCTCTGCGGGCGTCAGCGCTGTTCGCCGCGTAGGCTGGGGCAACCCGTCTGACAGGCGCCGTTGCAGCGCCGCAAGCAGGACACCCCCAAGATGCCAGTTAAGGCCATCCTGATCCGGTCCGGGTTCGGTCAACGCATGCTGGGCAAAGTCCAGCAAGCCCTGCATGCGGTGATCAAGCTGCATAAAGCGTGGCCGCTCAAACAGTCGTGCCAGATCATCGCCCAGCCCAAGCTCTTGGCCGGCGCCGGGCAAGTCCATGATCAACATATGATTCTGGCCACGGCCGGAGAACGCGTGCGCCTCCCCGCCCGGCACAATGCAGGCATGCAAACGATTCACCGCGCCGCCCTGACCCTGCACCTCGAAATCTGCGCAGCCGCTCAACCCGATAACCAGCTGGTGCTCGGGATGGGCGTGAATCGCGGTTTGTACAGGAAGATCCAGTAAGCGGGTTCGCATCAACGGCTTCATCGATCCGGAAAGAACGATGTCATGCTGCCACAATCCTCAACAAATTTCCGCTATTGAAATAGTCGCCCGGCGTCGCCATCTCATCCCCAAGAGTTGTCCGTAAAAGGTGAATCGATGAGCGATCAGGATACCGACTACATTGAACACGTCGCCGAGGATGCTGCAGAGTCCCGCGGTACAGGGCTTGTTCTGCCCGATCAGAACCTGCCTGACAAGCTGTATTTGCTGCCGATAAACAATCGGCCGTTCTTCCCTGCCCAGGTCATGCCGGTGGTGGTTAATGAATCCCCCTGGCACGAGACCATAGAACGGGTCGCCAATACTCAGCACAAGGCGCTGTCCCTGTTCTACGTCGACGGCCCCATGCCTGCCGATGGTGAACTCGACCCGGATCACTTGCCGGCTACCGGCTGCGCCGTTCGCATCCACCATGCCGTGCGCGAAGACGGCAAGATCCAGTTCATTGCCCAGGGCCTGCGCCGGGTTCGTATTACCCAGTGGCTCAGCCACAAGCCGCCCTATCTGGTAGAAGTTGAATACCCGCACTCGCCCGCCGACGAGCGAGATGAGGTGCGCGCCTATGCCATGGCGCTGATCAACGCGATCAAGGAACTGCTGCCGCTCAACCCGCTGTACAGCGAGGAACTGAAGAACTACCTCAACCGTTTCAGCCCCAACGATCCGTCGCCGTTGTCGGACTTTGCCGCCGCACTGACCTCCGCAAAGGGGCCTGAATTGCAGGACATCCTGGACACCACCGGCATTCTGCGCCGGATGGAAAAGGTGCTGGTGCTGCTGCGCAAGGAAATCGATGTAGCGCGCCTGCAGGGTGAAATCACCGCCGAGGTCAATCGCAACATCGGCGAGCATCAGCGCACCTTCTTCCTCAAGGAACAGTTGAAGATCATCCAGAAAGAACTGGGCATGACCAAGGATGACCGAACAGCCGACATAGAGCAGTTCCGTCAGCGCCTTGAAGGCAAGACCCTGCCTGATGCGGCCGCCCAACGGATTGAGGAGGAGCTGAACAAACTGTCGGTACTGGAAACCGGCTCGCCTGAATATGCCGTTACCCGCAACTATCTGGACTGGGCAACCGCCCTGCCCTGGGGAATCGTGCATCCGGATCGGATCGATCTGAAGCGGGCAAGACGCATCCTCGACCGTGACCACGACGGCCTTGAGGATGTAAAAAGCCGCATTCTGGAGTTCCTTGCAGTGGGCGCCTTCCGTGGCACGATCTCGGGCTCGATCATTTTGCTGGTTGGCCCGCCGGGCGTTGGCAAAACCAGCATAGGACGCTCCATTGCGGAAAGTCTGGACCGCCCGTTCTATCGCTTCAGCGTCGGTGGCATGCGCGATGAGGCGGAAATCAAAGGCCACCGGCGCACCTACATCGGTGCCATGCCCGGCAAGTTCGTCCAGGCGCTGAAGGACGTGGGCGTGATGAACCCGGTGATCATGCTCGACGAGATCGACAAACTCGGCGCCAGCCATCAGGGCGATCCCGCATCAGCGCTGCTGGAGACGCTTGACCCCGAGCAGAACAGCCAGTTCCTCGACCATTACCTGGATCTGCGTCTGGATCTGTCGAACGTCCTGTTTGTCTGCACCGCCAACACGCTGGACAGCATCCCTGCGCCACTGCTCGACCGCATGGATGTCATCCGTCTGTCCGGCTATATCAGTGAGGAGAAGCTGGCCATCGCCAAGCACCATCTGTGGCCACGTCAGCTGGAGCGCACCGGGCTGCGCAAGAGCCAGCTGCGCATCAGCGACAAGGCTCTGCGTGAGGTGATCGAGGGCTATGCCCGCGAAGCCGGCGTGCGCAATCTGGACAAGCAGCTTGGCAAGCTGGTACGCAAGTCAGTGGTGAAGCTGCTTGAGGAGCCGGATACGCGTATCAGCATCAAGCCCGCTGACCTGAAAAGGCTGCTCGGCACGCCTGCCTTCCGCACCGAGAAGCAGCTCAAGGGCACCGGCATCATCACCGGCCTGGCCTGGACCTCGATGGGTGGCGCTACATTGCCAGTCGAGGCGACACGCATTCACACGCTGAACCGTGGCTTCAAGCTGACCGGTCAGTTGGGTGACGTGATGAAGGAATCGGCGGAAATCGCCTACAGCTATCTCTGCGCCAACCTGGCCAGCTATAAGGCCGACCGCGCGTTCTTCGATGAAGCCTTCGTTCACCTGCACGTACCCGAGGGAGCCACACCCAAGGATGGCCCGTCGGCCGGCATCACTATTGCCAGCGCACTATTGTCACTTGCTCGCCAGCAACCGCCACGCAGTGGACTGGCGATGACCGGGGAAATTACCCTGACCGGGCACGTGCTGCCGGTTGGCGGCATTCGGGAGAAGGTGATTGCCGCAAGGCGCCAGAGCATCCATGAACTGATCCTGCCGGAGGCCAATCGTGGCGACTATGAAGAGCTGCCGGCGTATCTGCGCGACGGCATGACTGTGCACTTTGCCAGCCACTTCAGGGACGTTGCCAAGCGCCTGTTTGACTGAAGGGTGCGGTGCGCAGTAGCTGGCTCATTCTGTTCTGGCACATCGATGGCGGAGACACCGTTGGCTTACTCCACCCTGCCGCACAGTCCTGTTCCGCAGGGTGGATTAAGCGCAGCGTATCCACCGACGCTCCCGCTCCAGCGCGTCTGCAGGCAGCGATGTGCCGCGCCTAGTTTGCTCCGGACATAAAAAAGGCGACCGCAATGGTCGCCTTCTGTTCATGCCGTATCTCAGCGCTTGTCCTGCTCATCACTGGGGCTGCGCACCAGGTCATGAGGCCCGTCCAGATCATCCAGCTCCTCGATTTCCGGGAACTCGTGGAGACTGCTCTCGAACGCCTCGTCGTCCAGCGCAATCGGATCAAGTCGGCTGTTCTTGCGCGCTGGCGTGGGGGTCAGGCCTTCAATCAGGTCCCAGTCAGGGTCGAGCGTGAAGTCGTTAAGATTGAGCTGGGATTCAGCCAGATCGTTATCGGCCTGCTCGGTATCCAGTACATCGTCTACCGTATCGATCGGCGATACCGCCGCGTCCAGCTGCGGGAAGCGGGCGCGCAACTGATCAACGCGCTGCATGTCGCCACCCAGCTGAGAAATGGCGGCAGCCTGCTCAGTGAACCCTTCGGCATCACACAGCTCCCCCAAAACCCTGGCTTGCTTGTAGCGCAACTCCAGATTTTCCGGCTCCTCGCTGATCGCCTTTGCCAACGCGTCACGCGCTTCGGCAAAACGTCCGTAGGTAATATACAGCTCAATGCCGGACACGTTGTCCTGCGCCTCATCTGCCACGGCCGCCGCTGTCACGCCGGCGGCAGCCGGTGCAACGCTGCTGCGGGGCTCGGCTCGGGTGACATCGGAGGTCATCTGGCGCGGCGACGCAACCACCGGCTTGCCGGCTGGCTTGCCGCGCACACGGGCCACCACCCAACCGATCAGAAACGCCAGCAGTGCCAGCAGTACAGACCACCAGGCAAACGACGAATCGGCCTTCTCGCTCGCAACCGGTTGCTCGGCGGCCACACTGCCGGCTTGCGGATCATCACTGCCGGTCGGAGAGACGGTATCGCCACCGTTACCACTGCCCAGCGTACCGCCTGCCTGGCCCTGACTGGCAGCGGCTTCCTCCGCCTGACGGGCCGCATGCAGCACATCCAGCTCGGCCTGCAACGCGGCGATCTGACGATCACGGCTGTCAAGCTCGCTCAACAACGTGTTGAACCGCCCCTCAAGTTCATTCAATCGGGATGCGAGCATGGCGGCCTCGGCTTCGGCGTCACTGACCGCATCTTCGTCGATGGTCAGACGGCCCTGTCCTTGCCCGGCATCAGACTGGCCTTGCGCAGCCATAGACTCGGCAGCATCGTCAATCATCTCGTCAGCGATCTGCGGCGGCCTGCTATCGCCTGCTGGAGCTGCGGATGGCGCTGGCGTCGATTCCGGCGCTGCCTGCGGGGCAGCCTCCGAAGCCGGAGCCGGACTAACCGATACGCCCAGTTGCCCCGCCGTCGGCAAGACCAGCGCCTGGCCGACCTTGAGTCGATTGATATCGCCGCCAACGAAGGCCTGCTGATTAAGCGCATGGATGGCAGTCATTGTGGCCTGAACCGAAACACTCGCAGCGGGACGACTGCGTTCTGCAATGGCCCACAGTGAATCACCGGCAACCGTCGTGTACTGATCGGCATCAGGCTGCGGGGTCAGATTTGGCAGCACGACCTGCCGACGCGGCACCGGGCTCGGAGACGCAGCAGCTGGTGCCGACGGCGCAGCGGCGACCGGCGCACGCTCAACCGGTGCGGACTGACCCGCGCTGTAGAGCGGCGGATCCAGCAGCACTGTGTACTCGCGCAGCATGCGTCCGCTGGGACGACGCAGCTCTACAAGAAAATTCAGATAAGGTTCGCGCACCGGCTGGGTTGAGCGCACCTGCACAGTCAGGCGGCGATTCTGCACCACGGGCGTGAAGCGCAGATCGTTGAGGAAATACGGTTTGTCGATGCCGGCGTTATCGAAGTCTGACGTCTGGGCCAGCCTGACGATCACATCGTCAGGTCCGAGCCCCTCCGAGCCCTGCAATTCGATAATTGCATTGAGCGGTTGGTTCAGCGCAGACTCCAGCTGAATTTCCCCCAGCCCCAGCGCCCCAGCAACACCTGCATACAATGCTGCCAGCGAGGCAGCACCACGGACAATCTGGCGTTTAACAGCCATACCCTTTCCTCATTTAACTGTGAGCCCCGATCGGCACAGGGAACTCAATGCGTCCATTGCTCTTGTGAACATCAGCTTGCTGTTGCCGGCAACTCGCCCACCAACGCGACGCTACCAGCGCGCTATTATGCCACCTAGCCGCACGGAAACGAATGGCAAGCCAGCCGAACAGTCAAAAAACACTATGAATACTGCCGAATGAGCACAAAAAGCCAATAAATTGGCCATGTGACACAGCGCACACTCTACTGTGCAGTCAAGCAATCCGCACTCCATCCTGTCAAGGCAGACGAGTTGGGTTAGAATGCGCAGCCTCACGATGCCACCCGGGGTCCCGCCATGTCAGAGGTAGACAAGCTGTTCGCCAGCCCTATCAGCAAGGTCGACGATTTTCGCTTCGACGATGCTGTCGCGCGCGTTTTTCCCGACATGATCAAGCGCTCGGTACCCGGCTACCCCACTATCATTGAAAGCATTGGCGTGATCGCCGGACAGTACGCCCAGCCCGGTACCCTGATCTACGATCTCGGCTGCTCGCTCGGTGCAGCGACCCAATCGATGCGCCGCCACCTCCCCCAGAACGGCTGCCGGATCATTGCGGTCGACAACGCCGAGGCCATGAGCGAGCGCTGCAGGGAGTACCTCAGTGCCCAGGACGCCATGCTCGAAGAGGCGATTCCTGCCGAGGTGGTTACCGCCGATATCAACACGCTGACGCTGCAACCCTGTTCCATGGTGGTGCTGAACTTCACCCTTCAGTTCATCCCCCCGCACCAGCGTCTGGCCCTACTGCAGCGCATCCGCAAGGCCCTGCTGCCAGGCGGCGTTCTGGTACTGTCAGAAAAGCTCAACTTCACCGACAGCCAGACCCAGAACGCGCTGGAATCGCTGCATTACGCGTTCAAGCGCGCCAATGGCTACAGCGAGCTGGAGATTGCCCAGAAGCGCACCGCAATCGAGAACGTGATGCGCCCTGATCCCCTGGAAGTTCACCAACAGAGGCTGCGCGACGCGGGCTTCAGCCACAGCCACCTTTGGTTCCAGTGCCTCAACTTCTGCTCGATGATTGCCCACACGTGATTGATTACACCCCGCTACTCGACACCCTGAAATCCACGCCGCTCGCCAGCTGGCACACGACGCTGGCAGAGGGTCTGCAAGCCCGCCTGGCCGAACTGCAGCACGGCGATCTGGAGCGCTGGCAGCAAAGTCTGCGCAACCTGCCGCCCCTGGACGGCGTGCAGCATGATTTCAGCCGGGGCGTGAAGCTGACCGGCGCCGCTGCGCTGCCGGACGCCACCCGACAGCAACTGCACGATGCCCTGCAGGGGTTGCACCCCTGGCGCAAGGGGCCGTTCGACCTGTTCGGGGTGCATATCGACACCGAGTGGCGCTCGGACTGGAAGTGGGAGCGCGTCGCGCCGCACATCGACCTGCGCGGACGTCGGGTGCTGGACATCGGCTGCGGCAATGGCTACTACATGTGGCGCATGTGGCACGCCGGCGCCGCCATGGTGATCGGCGTCGATCCCAACCTGCTGTTCCTCAACCAGTTCGAGGCGGTAAAGCACTATTTGCCGACAGCGCCGGTCTGGCAGCTACCCTTCACCCTGGAAGACCTGCCGGAGCCGACCAACGCCTTCGACACCGTGTTCTCGATGGGCGTGTTCTACCATCGCCGCTCCCCGGTTGACCACCTGCTGCAACTCAAGGCCTGTCTGCGACCGGGAGGCGAACTGGTGCTTGAAACGCTGGTGGTAGAGGGCGATGAGAACCACTGCCTGCTGCCGGAAGACCGCTACGCGCAGATGCGCAACGTCTGGTTCCTGCCGTCAGTCCCGATGCTCGAACGCATGTTGCGACGCGCCGGTTTCAGAAACGTGCGCTGCGTTGATCTGAATCAGACCAGCATGGAAGAGCAACGCAGTACCGAGTGGATGCGCTTCAACTCGCTGCCATCGTTCCTCGACCCGAACGACAGCAGCAAGACCATCGAAGGCTACCCGGCACCACTGCGGGCCACCCTGATCGCAGAGCGTCCCGCCTGAGCCGTCAACCGAAAACCGTGACGGTCTGACGGCTGATGGCAACCAGCTCGCCCGCCGCATTCCAGACCATCGCCGCGCAGTGACCATAGCCATCACGGGCATGTTCGATGGTCGCCTTGTACAGCAGCCACTCATCACCGGCAATCGCTGGCTGCGGCTGGACGAACTCGATGGTCCACGTCAGTGAGCTGGCCGGAGCCCGCTCCTTGAGGTGCGGAAGCACCGCAGGTGGCCAAACGTCGACCAGGCCAACCAGGTGCACTTCGTCAAACTGCTCGAAGGTTTCATCAAAGCGCATCCAGCCGCCCATTTCCCGCTTGCGGCTATTGGTGCAGGGGTAATCACCAAAGGTCCAGCGCGTATCAAAATAGCGCAGGAAGTTGGGCATGACGCCTTCGACATACGGGGTACGCTGACATTCGCTCGCCGGCGGCGCGCTGGGTGCCGGCTCTGCCGCAACGTTGACGCTGGACTCACGGCCCGCGCCAAAGCTGCCCTGTACGATGCACATGGTCTGCCCATTCTGCACCGCCCGGCCCAGCACCTGAGTGACGGCTCGGCCTTCGCGCAGGGTTTCGGTCTGCACCTGGACCGGCTCGCCCGGCTGCACCGGCCCCACAAAGGTGATCGCCAGAGATCGCACCGGCCGGGCGTCGGACAGCGTGGCCCGCATACCGCGCAGCACCAGCGCAGCCACAAGGCCACCATACCCGGCGCGGCCCTGAGCCCACTCTGGCGGGATGGTGACGGATGCATTGGCGGACTGATCAAAGGCCTGAAGCAGAGCGGTGAAGTTCATCAAACAAGATCCCTAGCCGTGACAAAGCCGGCTATGTTAGGCCAGCCGCCCGTTACTGACCAGCATTGCCGTCCGATTCACTCACCCGCAAACCGCACAACCAGCCAAGCGCCATCCAGGCTGCCGGAATATCCGGCCAGTCCTGCGGGCCGGCACCGGCCAGGTCATAGTCTGGCTCCCCGGCGCGCGCCATCAATCGCTCATACCACCAGCGAACATAGTGCCCATCCCCGAGCGGATATCGATTTGCCAGCTCGGCCCGCAGCCGTAACGGCAGCGAGCTGAACAGACGTTCGTCGACCGCCCGGTAAATACGCTGCTCATTATCCAGATAGGCTGATTCCGCCGCTGCAGCAACCTCAAGCAAGCTGGCCAGAATCCGCAATTGAGTGGCGTATTCACGATGGGGTGTCAGGGGATTGAGCTGGCTGCGCCAGTCAAGCTGCAAACGCTCCAGCGCCTCCAGCAGGGTCACTGGGCCGGCGCTTGGCGCATCCAGCAGGCTCGCCAGCCAGCGCCGCTGGCGGGGCTCCAGACGCTCCAGCCAGACCAGCAGCTCGGCACTGCTGGAACCGTCACGGGGTCGCCAGTGCACGGTTTCACCGTCGCCGATAGAAGCCAGTCTGGCCATGCGTTCGGGCCAGCCGAGCGGCAACAACTGATCACGCAGCCTGCCGAGGTGCTCCCCCAATCTGTCCTGCTGCCGCGCCAGCCAGCGCTCCGCCAGCCAGCGGCGTCGCGATTTATAACCCGCCATCGATACTGCGCCCCAGGCGCTCCTTCATCATCCTGATAATGCCCCGATTGTCCTCGACCAGTTGCTGCTTTTCTGCCAACGGTGCCGCACGACTGAGATCCAGCGTAAAATGCCCCAGCCGGGCACTGTAAAGCCCGACCCCGACACCCTGCCCGATCCGCGCCGCGACCTTTTCCAGCAAGCCCGACAGTAACGAATCACTCAATGCACCCATGGCTACTTCGGTGCCGCCTGCCAGAGCGATATTACGCAGCACATGGCGCGCCAGGCGCCAGCGACTGAAGCGACCGATAGGCAGTCCGTAGCAGACAGCCACCCGTTGCATCAGCCGAATATTTCGCCAGACTACCAGCAACAGATCGATTGCGACCCATGGACTGGACGCCACCAGCGCGCCGGTAGCAACCGACTCCTGACGGATAATCTGCCGCGCCTGCTGGTCGATTGGCTGGTAGAACTGCAGGTTCAACCGCCTGGCCACTTCCTCCGCGCTGTGGGAGCCGTCCAGCCCCGCACACGCCTGGCGCAAGTTGCCGGCCAACGGTGTATCGGCGTAGACACGCTGCAGGCGGTCCAGCCAGTCGACTGCCAGCCGCTGATCGTGTTCAGCCATGGCCTGCTGCATTTCGGCGCGCAGTTGCTCCAGTGAGCTCAGACGGTGCCGCTGTCGGCGCAAATCGCGCCAGGCCAGCAGCCCGGAACCGGCCAGCGCCAGCCCAATGCCACCTACCAACGCCCCCCACAGCGGCTGCCATTGCCACGCTGCCCAACTCCACTGCCCCCACTGCAGAACGGCGCCGCCAAGCCCGGCAGCCAGGGCGAGGCGAACAAGCCTGCCAGGCCAGCGACTGGCAGGCGGCGCATTCAGGGTTGACGGCAGCGCCGCTTGCGCGGACTCGGAAAAGGCATCTGGCATGGTATCGGCGCTGCCTACTACCTCGGTAGCACGCTCGGTATCGCCCTGCTGCTCGCCCTGCCAGGTATCAATAATGCGGGTTTTCTGTTCGGTACTCACAGTTGCGCCCCCTCAATCAGCCAGGCCACCAGGTCGTCCATACGGTAATGGGGAAACGGCTCACTGCGATGCAGGCCCGGTGGCGGTCTGAGCGGCAACAGCTCGGGACTGTTCAGTTGCAGCGACTGCGGCAGATGTGCCGGAATGCTGCCCGGCCGGTAGCGAACCCAGCCTTCCTGCCCTTCCAGCCCGGCCACCAGATTCTCACCTTCCTGACGGGTTGCCCGGATAGCCGATAACGGCAGACCGAGAACCTCCACACCGCCATGACGCACATCAGCCAGGCGATCCAGCATCAGGTCCTCCAGGCACTGCTGCACCGAGCGCTGCTGCTCGGGGCTGACCTTATCGACCTTGGTTGCGCAGAAGGCCAGCCGGCGAATACGCGGGCGGAACCGCAGCAAACGTGCCAGCAGGCCACTGCGGCCATAATCGAAGCTCGACAGCACCGCTTCCATTGCATCGCGAAGATCAGCCAGCGCCGCTTCGCCGGCATCCATCGGGCCGAGCATATCGACCAGCAACACCTGCTGATCCAGGTGGCGGAAATGCTCGTCATAGAAACCACGTACCAGATAATCGCGGTAGTAGTTGAAACGCGCCGCACAGACGCCAAACCAGCTGCTATCGCTCTCGCTGCTGTGTCGATTGGCCCTCAGCAACGGAATAAACTGCAGCATCTGTTCGGCTACCCCGCTTCCCGGCTGCAGAAAACGGGCAGGCTGGTTGCGCGACAGCCCAGCGTCGCGACGGCAGCGCAGCAGAAACTCGGTCCAGGCGTCCTTCAGCGCAGCCAGCTGCGCGGCGTCCGCCGGCGCCGCCGGATCGATGTTCAGCAGTGTCTGGCGCAATTCGCCGGCCAGCGAACGTCGCGGCTCCTGCTCAAGCCACTGCGCCATCTGCTCGCACCATTGCCCGTAATCAAGCTGCAGCAGCGGCAGATCCAGCAGCCACTCGCCCGGATAGTCGAGAATGTCGATGCGGACCTGGCGTACCGGCTGCACCCTGCGCAACAGCCCCTGGGGGCGAAAGCGAAGGTCAATCACCACCCGTGACAGGTCACTGGTCGAGTCCGGCCAGCGCGCAGGCGCGGAAGATAGGGCTGCCAGCGCGTCGAGATAGGGGAATGGCTGCTCGACGTTCTCGCGCTGCCAGCGCACCGACTCCAGCCGGTCAAAGGGTGCGCGCCTGGCCAGCAGACCCTTGCCATGATTCTCCAGCTGATTGATCAAACTGGTAATAAAGGTGGTTTTACCCGCACCACTGAGGCCGGTCACACCAACACGCAGCCGCTGCTGGCCAAGGGTCTCTGCGCGCTGGGCCACTTGCTTGAACCAGTTCGCACTTTTATTTTGCACGCTGCAGGCACTCCACAAATCGTTTATGGTCTATGACCAGTATTACACACCCACTTTTGCAGAGAGGCACCCCCGCATGGCGTATTCGGATACTCACAGCAAGGCAATCGGCTACCTGCTATGGATATTCGGATTCATGGGGGCCCACCGCTTCTACTACGGAAAACCCTGGACCGGCACCCTGTGGTTTTTCACCCTGGGGCTGTTCTTCATCGGCTGGATCATCGACCTGTTCCTGATCCCTGGCATGGACCGTGAGGCTGATCGTCGGTTCCGCACCGGCCCCATCAACTTCAACCTGACCTGGATTCTGCTGACGTTCCTCGGCATCTTCGGCGCGCACAGGCTGTATATGGGCAAGTGGGTTACGGCGATCATCTACTTCTTCACCGGTGGCCTGTTTCTGATTGGCGTGCTGTACGACTATTGGACGCTGAACGAGCAGATTTCCGTCGAAAACATGCGCCGCGAGTGGTAGCCCGGAGTTGCCCGACAAACCCTCTCCCGCCAGCGTAAGTGCTGCACCGGGTCGTTTTGCGATTTGCCCTCCCAAGCACTCCAGGGCTTGTCGGAGTCCCGGAAACAAAAACGCCGTCACTGTTACGACGGCGTTTTTGCAGGGAGCACTCAACCAGGATAGCTACACCGGGTCATTCCGATTCAGCAACTCCGGCGGCAGATGCTGAATATAGTCATCTTCCTGCGGCGGCATTTGCAGGTGAAAGCCCTGCTCTTTCAGGTTTTGCAACACAGTAAGGATGTCTTCCTGAGCCAGCTTACGCTCCTCGTGCAACACCAGATCCATCGCATGCTCACCCCGCCCGAACAACTGCAGCAACGCCTCGGGCAGTTCGCTCAAGCCCTTTTCCCGGGGCACATACAGGTACATGCCCTGCTTTTTCGTGCTCCGAAAGATCGAACACAACACTTTCATTCAGCTACCTCCACCGCACCGTTGGCGGCTTTCAACAATGCTTCACCCATCAGTTCCCGACGCCAGCCGGTCAACTCATCCGGCAGTCGATAAGGGCCGGAGGGATAACCCGTGCGTACCATGGCTTCAAGTACTTTCTTGCGCAGCATGATCTCGACTGCGATACCCCGTTTCTCGGCTTCATCCTGCCCAACCTTGCGCAACGCCTTGAGTAGCCGATTGGCAGCCGATGGCAATGGCTCGGGCAGCACCTCGGGATAGTCTGAGGGAGCAACTGCGCGGCCCTCGCGAATCAGCTGCAAGATGGTTTCACCCTCGTGGCGCACGGTCCGAGGATGCATGTCCTCAATGCGCGACAGCGCCTGCAGGGTATCGGGCTGGCGCTGCGCCAGCGGTACCAGCGTGCGTTCACGCAGCAAGCGGTTACGGGCGATGTCGCGAGCCCTGGACTCGCGTTCGCGCCAGGCCGCCAGCGGGCGCAAGATCGCCAGCTCGGCCGGTTTCAGCCGCCATGCCTGCTTGACTTGCAGATAAGCCTGCTCTGGCTCAATCATCTGGCCTGAGGCTGCGACCTGCTCAGCGGTGTCGGCAAACAGCCACTCGGCCACGCCGGCCTGGGCGATACGTGGCGCCAGAATCTGATAGAGCTCTGCCAGGTGCTGGGCATCACGGGCGGCATACTCAATCTGGGCCGGGCTCAGGGGCCGCTGCAGCCAGTCGGAGCGGGTCTCATCCTTGGGCAGATCGATATCCAGCAGCGCACTGACCAGTCGGGAGTAGCCCATGGAAAAGTCCATGCCGAGAAAGGCTGCCGCAAGCTGGGTATCGAACAGCGGCGCGGGCAACGTGCCGCACAGCCTGGAAAAGACCTCAAGATCCTCACTGCATGCATGCAGGACCTTGACTACAGAAGCATCCTCAAGCAGCGCGACAAAGGGCGTCCAGTCGCCAATACCCAGCGGATCAATGAGCGTGGCGCGCTCGCCATCGCCAATCTGGATCAGACCGGCAATCGGGTAAAATGTCTCGGTGCGAACAAATTCGGTATCAACGGCAACGAAGGGCAGCCGACGCCACTGGTCGCAGCAGCGTGCCAACTCGGCGTCATCATCAATCATTACGGGTTGCGTTAGCGCAGGGGTCATAAGCTGTCTTTTCTGGGGCCTTTTCCCGTCTGGTTCGCTCGCCTTGCAGCATCAAACATGCTCCCGGTCGGGTAGCGATCTGCAGTCCAGGACGCAGGCAATGGATTGTTCCCTTGGCAGGTCCCGCAGCGCCGCGCAGCTGACTATGATGCCAGCCTGAAGGATGAGCCGGCGCTTGCGTCACCCTCCGGCGGTTATACTGGCGGACCAGCCGTCACTGCCGAACAGGGCTTGACGCAAAAGCGGCTTCATCATGGTCATGGCGCACGGGAACAGACCCTGAAGTTGCGCGCAGTATAACCGAAGCGCCAGCGCCCTGCCGAAGCCTGTGTTACATACAACCCTTCAAGTTTGACCCGGATCAACCGATATATCAGAGTGACGGCACATACTGACGGCCCTGTGCCGCCTGCCAGTCAGGATCACCTGTTTCAACATGCTCTGGAGTATGCATGCAAGCCTTCAAGAACCTGCCACTGAAATACAAGTTCTGGGCAGTCAACGGTGTTGCTTTCGCAGCAACGCTGATGCTCGTACTGGTTGCCATCTGGGTCGAGCAACGCAGCATCGAACAGACCCGACAGGAACTGGCCGGCGTGCTTGCCGGCGAACAACCCTCCGACGGCAAGGTGCACGGCCTGAGCTGGATCACAGCACCGACTGCCGCACAGACAGAGCCAGGGCGCTGGCTGGAGGCCTCCAGACTCGGCATTGCCGAAGATCGCTACATTGGCGCCTGGTCAGCCGTAGAGGGCCGCGCTCTGGCCGTGGAACGGCAGGGCTTCACCGCGCTGTTACTTGAACGCGCGCCACTCTATGCGATCGTGGTGGCAGCGCTGATGCTGATGGTGCTGTTCTTCTCGCAACTGCTGATTCTGTTCATCACCCGCCATATCATCACCCTGCGCGACGTCATGCTGGCAGTGGAAAGCACCGGTGACCTGACACTGCGTGCGCCTGGCAGTGCGCGCGATGAAGTCGGCTCGATGGCCCGAGCCTTCAATGCCATGCAGGAGTCCCAGCAGGCCGTCGTCGGCTCGGTACGCCAGGCGGCACTGGAACTGGATCAGCGTGCCCGCGGACTGGCCGAGACCATGACCCGTATGCGCGACGGCATGATAGTGCAGCAGGGAGAGACTGATCAGGTCGCCGCCGCCGTTAACGAAATGAGTGCGACGGTACAGGATATTGCCGGCAGCACCTCGATTTCCCGTGATCAGTCCAGTCAGGCCAATGCTCTCGCCATTCAGGGCCGGGACAAGGTACAGCAGGTTCGCAAGACCATCGCAGGCCTGGTCACCAGCATCGACCGCTGCACCGAGCACATGCACCAGCTGTCAACTCACAGTCAGGAAATCAGCGGCGTAGTGCGGGTAATTCGCGAGATTGCCGAACAGACCAACCTGCTGGCCCTGAACGCGGCAATCGAGGCAGCACGTGCGGGTGAGTCTGGTCGCGGATTTGCCGTCGTCGCAGACGAGGTGCGCGCCCTGGCCCAGCGCGTTCAGCACTCTACCGATGACATTCAGCGCATGATCGAAGCCCTGCAGACCGGCACCGAGGTAGCTGTCGAGGATATGCAGGCCAGCGCCGGGCTGACCCATGACTCGGTCCAGCAGGTTGAAGATGCCGGTGAGTCTCTGCAGGATATCGCTGCGGCCGTCAGTCAGATCAGCGAGGGCAACAGCGAAATCGCATCGGCGGTCGAGCAGCAGAGCCTGGCAGCGGATGCCATTACCCAGAGCGTGGTCGAAATCAGGGACGTGACCGAACGTACCGTAGAACAGACCGCGCACAGTGCCGACACCAGCGACCAGCTGGCTCGACTGGCCCATCAGCTGACCGAAGCGGTCAGCAAGCTCCGCACCTGAAACAGAGGCGGCGCCTTGCGGCGCCGCTCTGCCATTGCCCGGAAACACCAACCCGGGCCTATTTACTCAAGCACAATCCGCCCCTCGTTATTCGCCAGCGTGCTGGCGCCAATCCCCTTCACTTCGGCCAGCGAAGCTACCGACCCGAAAGCACCATGCTCCTCGCGGTAGGCAACGATAGCGTCAGCCTTGGCCTGCCCTACCCCCTGCAGCACCTCGGCGATCTCTGCCGCGCCGGCGGTATTGATATTGACCGTTGGTACAGACACTTCCTGAGCCCAGGCGGGAGATACCAGCCAGAGACTGAGAACAACACCCAAGATGCTAATCCAGTGACGCATTTTCCATCCTCCATATATGTGAGAAGTGCCGCACTGAAGGAACACGGCTTCAGCACTATCCCTGCGGCATGGAGGACGCTAAAACAAAAAGGCCGGAGAGCTGCTAACTCTCCGGCCTTGATGTGACGAAGCACGCAACTGCGCAGACAACTCAGCTCTGGGCGTCGAATCCGCGCTGCAGATCGGCCTTGATGTCCGCCAGGTCTTCCAGGCCGATAGCCAGTCGAATCAGCCCCTCACGGATACCCGCCGCTTCGCGTGCCTCGGCGCTCAGGCGGCCATGGGTAGTGGTCGCCGGGTGCGTGATGGTGGTCTTGGCGTCACCGAGGTTGGCGGTAATGGACACCATTCTTGTCGCGTCGATGAAGCGCCAGGCAGCTTCACGACCGCCGCGCAGCTCAAAACTCACTACCGCTCCAAAGGCACTCTGCTGGGCCTTGGCCAGGGCGTGTTGCGGGTGCGACGGCAAGCCGGCGTAGTATACGCGCTCAACTTCCGGACACTGCTCCAGCCACTCGGCAATCTGCTGCGCGGACTCGCAATGGGCACGCATGCGCAGACGCAACGTTTCCAGGCCCTTGAGGAATACCCAGGCGTTGAACGGGCTGAGGGTCGGCCCTGCCGTGCGCAAAAAGCCCACCAGCTCCTGCATGTGCTCACGACGCCCTACTACCACGCCCCCCATGCTGCGGCCCTGACCGTCAATGTATTTGGTTGCCGAGTGAACGACGATGTCGGCTCCCAGCGACAGCGGCTTCTGCAGCGCCGGCGTGCAAAAGCAGTTGTCGACTACCAGCAACGCGCCATGCTCGCGGGCAATCGCGCCGAGCGCGCCAATGTCGCCCAGCTCGGCCAGCGGATTGGACGGAGACTCGATAAAGAACATCCGGGTGTTCGGCTTGCAGGCGTCACGCCAGGCGGCCGTGTCGGTCAGAGGTACATAGTCGACCTCAATGCCAAAGCGCTTGAAGTACTTTTCAAACAGCGTGACAGTGGCGCCGAAGACGCTGCGCGACACCAGAATATGGTCACCGGCCGAGCACAGGCTCATAACGGTTGTCAGGATGGCCGCCATGCCGGAGGCAGTGGCAACAGCCTGTTCACCGCCTTCCATGAGCGCAATCCGCTCTTCGAAGGTGCGCACGGTCGGGTTCATATAACGCGAATAGACATTGCCGCTGGTTTCACCGGCAAAGCAGGCAGCAGCATCAGCGGCACTGCGAAACACATAGCTTGAAGTCAGAAACAGGGCTTCGCCATGCTCTGCTTCAGGCGTGCGTCGCTGACCGGCGCGTACCGCCAGGGTGTCGAAGCCGGCCCCGTCAAGATCACTGTCCAGACGGCCAGGTTGCCATTGTTCGGTCATGCAAAAACCTCGTTCATACAGGGCAGCGCTGGCGCTGCCGACTGGCATCAGTTGTTGTGCAGGCCGATGATTTCGCTGACCCGCTCGACCGTCGATTTGGCCGCGTCATTACGAGCACGCTCGATGCGATCCAGGTACTGTTCGTTGACATCGCCGGTGACGTACTGACCATCGAATACCGCGCAATCAAAATGTTCAATCTTGACCTTGCCGCCGCCAACGGCGTCTTTCAGGTCATCAAGATCCTGATAGATCAGCCAGTCGGCGCCGATCAGTTCGGCAACCTCGTCCGTGGTGCGACCATGGGCGATCAGTTCGTGGGCGCTGGGCATGTCGATGCCATACACATTGGGATAGCGCACCGCCGGTGCAGCCGAGCAGAAGTAAACATTCTTGGCACCGGCCTCGCGTGCCATCTGAATGATCTGCTTGCAGGTGGTGCCGCGCACGATGGAGTCATCCACCAGCAACACGTTCTTGCCGCGAAACTCCAGATCAATGGCGTTCAGCTTCTGGCGAACCGACTTCTTGCGCGCAGCCTGACCCGGCATGATGAAGGTCCGGCCGATATAGCGGTTCTTGACGAACCCCTCCCGGAACTTCACACCCAGCTGGTTGGCCAGCTCCAACGCCGAGGTTCGGCTGGTATCCGGGATCGGGATGACCACGTCAATGTCGTGATCCGGGCGCTCGCGCTGAATCTTGTCTGCCAGCTTTTCGCCCATGCGCAGCCTGGCCTTGTAGACCGACACACCGTCCATCAGCGAGTCAGGGCGAGCCAGATATACATGTTCGAAAATGCACGGCGAATATTGCGGATTCTCGGCACACTGACGGGTGAACAGTCGACCATCCTCGGTGATATACACTGCCTCGCCCGGCGCCAGATCGCGGATGAGGCTGAAGCCCAGCACGTCGAGCGCAACGCTTTCAGAGGCAATCATGTACTCGACGCCCTCGTCGGTGTGACGCTGACCAAACACGATGGGACGGATCGCATGGGGGTCACGGAATCCGACAATACCGTACCCGGTGATCATGGCCACTACCGCATAACCACCCCGGCAGCGCTTGTGCACCTGGCTGACCGCGGCGAAGACGTCTTCCTCGGTCGGCTGCAATTTGTTGCGTACGGCCAGCTCGTGGGCAAATACGTTCAGCAGTACCTCCGAATCAGAGGTCGTATTGACGTGGCGCAGATCGGATTCATAGATCTCGCGCGACAGCTGCTCGACGTTGGTGAGGTTACCGTTGTGCGCCAGGGTGATGCCGTAGGGCGAATTGACGTAGAACGGCTGGGCCTCGGCAGAACTGGAGCTGCCAGCGGTCGGATAGCGAACGTGTCCGATACCCATCTGACCTACCAGACGCTGCATGTGACGCTGATGGAACACATCGCGTACCAGACCATTATCCTTGCGCAGGAAGAGTCGCCCCTGATCGCTGGTTACAATGCCGGCGGCGTCCTGGCCGCGATGCTGCAGGACGGTCAAGGCATCATAGAGCGCCTGATTGACGTTCGATTTGCCCACTATGCCAACAATGCCACACATGCCTGAGTACCTTCTCGATTAAGGGCGGCGCTGTCCGGGAGTGCCGGATCAGCGACCCGCCATTTGCAGAATGAGATTTTTCGACCAGTCAGCGACCAGCAGAAAATGGGGAATCACCACCGATTCGCGCCACCAGGCATCCGCTTCAACGGGGGCCAGGCTTAACAGACCGACTGCGACTACCACCAGCAGCGCACCGCGCGCTGCGCCGAAAACCATGCCAAGAAAGCGGTCGGTACCGCTGAGACCCGTTGCCTTGACCAACTGGCTGATCAGATAGTTGACCAGCCCGCCCAGCAGCAGCGTCATGACAAACAGAATGGAACACGCGGCGATGACGCGCAGGGAAGGCGTTTCAATATAGGGCACAAGCAACTCGGCGAGTGCTCCGCCAAACAGCCAGGCAACCAGGCCGGCAATAACCCAGGTCAGCAGGGAGAGGGCTTCCTTGACGAAGCCTCTGGTCAGGCTGATCAGGGCCGAGACTGCAATGATGGCGACGATAGCCCAGTCAACCCAGGTCAAAGACACGATGAAGTACCCTGTTCTACAAAGGCAGGCATTCTAGCAGAGCTGCGCGGCCCATCGAAACTGCATAATCAGCCTCGACCGCTATCGGCATCGTACGCCACAACAAAACCCTTGCTGCCGCGCTTGCGCTCCAGTTCATCGCGCAGGCGATTGGCTGCTTCACGGCTCGCCAGCGGCCCGACATATACGCGGGTGCTGGTCTTGCCTTGCACGGTTACGCTATGGGTGTAGGCGTTGTAACCTTGGGCGCGCAACTCCTTGCTCAAGCCGTCAGCATTGTAGGCACTGGAAAAACTGCCCAGCTGGATAACCCAGTCACCCGACGCGACCGGCGCAGGCGCGGGCGCAGCCGGCGTCGCTACCGGCTCCGGCGCAGATGCCGGGGCTGGCGCAACGGGCTGCACTGGAGCGGATGGGACGACTGCCGGCGCAGAATCAACCGGCACGTCCGGCAGCGCGACAGGCAGCTCCGGAACCTCCGCAGGCGCGGGCAGCGGCGCGGGCGCGACGGGCTCAATTACCTGCGGAGCCAGCACCGGCGCCTCAGGCACATCAACCTCAACCTGTACCGTCTCGTCCTGCCCAGAAAGCAGCATCGGCAAAAACACCACAGCCGCAATGATCAATACAACCGCACCAATGATGCGCTGTTTCAGACCCTCATCCATTCTGCGCTACTCCGGCATGTTCAGATAGCCAGAGTATGGCGTCGGCGACGCAGAAAAACGACCCGAATATCACAACTTCGGTCGCCGAGTCGGTTTGCTCCAGCGCCTTCTCAATCGCCCGGGCGATGGATGCATGGGCTGAAGCCGGCTCGCCAGCCGCGGTCAGGCCCTGGACCAGATCCTCGGCAGAGCGGCTGCGCGGGCTTGGCAAAGGGGCGGTAAACCAGTGCTCGAACATCCCTTGCAACTCTGCCGCAACTCCGTTCAGGTCCTTGTCAGACAACAGGCCAAATACGGCTACCCGCGGACGCGCCGCATCGGCACCCAGACTGGAAGCCAGAAAACGAGCCGCATGCGGGTTGTGACCGACATCCAGACGCAGATCACGCACCGCTCCCTGCCACAGAACCTGGCGCGCCTCCAGACGTCCCGTTGCGGTAGCTGACCGCAGCGCCGCACAGATCAGGGTATCAGCCAGATCGAACCCGGCAGCCCAAAACGCCTGCAATGCCACAGCCAGGTTATCGCGCGGCAGACTGACCGCAGGCAGGCGCAGCTGACGGCGGTTACCAGTCCCGTCAATGCCGTCAAGCACCCAGGATCCATCAGCAAAACTCTGAACACTAAAGTCCTGATCGCGCTGGTACAGCCGACATCCCAGCCGTTCTACTGCATCAGTAAAGGGCGACGGCAAGTCACGTTCGCCACTGACAACAGGATGCCCTGCACGCATGATGCCGGCCTTCTCAAACGCAACCGATTCCCGCGTTGATCCCAGGTACTCCTGATGATCCAGACCAATGCTGGTCACAACCGCCACGTCGGCATCAACCACATTTACCGCGTCGAGACGACCGCCCAGCCCCACTTCAAGCACGACCGCATCCAGCCGCTCGCGCTGGAACAGCCAGAACGCGGCCAAGGTGCCGAATTCAAAATAGGTCAGGGAGATATCGCCACGGGCTGCATCAATGGCAGCAAAGGCATCGCAGATCGACTGATCATCGGCCTGCGCACCATTGATACGGATGCGCTCGTTGTAGCGATGCAGGTGCGGGGAGGTGTAACAACCGGTACGCAGCCCGGCCGTGCGCAACAGCGAGTCCAGGGCCGCACAGGTCGACCCCTTGCCGTTGGTACCGGTAACGGTGAAAACGCGAGGTGCCGGACGAAGCACGTTCAGTCGCTCGGCGACCTCACGTACCCGTTCCAGCCCCATATCGATTTCGCTGGGATGCAAGGCCTCCAGCACGGCCAGCCACTGGCCAAGACTGCGCTGGGACATCAGGCCTCGTCGGCAACCTCTGCCGCTGGCTCAGGTGCAGGCGCGCCGGTCAGCATGGAAAGCAGGCTGGCCAGGCGGTCGCGCATCTCGTTGCGGGCGATGATCATATCCAGCGCACCGTGTGCCAGCAGGAATTCACTGCGCTGGAAGCCGGCAGGCAGCTTTTCGCGCACGGTCTGCTCGATAACACGCGGGCCGGCAAAACCGATCAGCGCGTTGGGCTCGGCTACGTTCAGATCACCCAGCATCGCCAAACTGGCAGAAACGCCGCCGTAAACCGGGTCAGTCATCACCGAAACAAAGGGGATGCCCTCTTCGCGCAGACGGGCCAGCGCCGCACTGGTCTTGGCCATCTGCATCAGGGAGAACAGGGCCTCCTGCATCCGCGCACCGCCGGAAGCAGAGAAGCACACATAGGGAACGCGATCACGCAATGCGGCTTCAGCGCCACGCACGAAGCGAGCCCCTACCACGCTGCCCATCGAGCCACCCATGAAATTGAATTCGAAGGCGCTGGCCACAATCGGCGCCCCCTTGAGCTTACCCTGCATGACAACCAGCGCATCTTTCTCGCCGGTGTCCTTCTGCGCCGCAGCCAGGCGGTCCTTGTACTTTTTGCTGTCACGAAACTTGAGACGGTCTACCGGCTCCAGCTCGGCACCCAGCTCGGTACGCCCTTCCGGATCGAGGAAAATGTCCAGACGGCGGCGTGCGCCAATACGCAGATGGTGACTGCACTTGGGGCACACATCCAGATTCTTCTCCAGCTCGGGCCGGTACAACACTGCGTCACAGGACGGACACTTGCGCCACAGCCCCTCCGGTACGCTGCTTTTCTGTGCTTCGGAGCGCACGATGGAGGGAATCAGTTTGTCCACCAACCAGTTGCTCATCGCCTTTCCTTCTCTGAATTTGTCATGTCAGCCTGCCCTCCTGCGGAAGGAGCGGCAGCGCCTTGTTCAGCGGTCCATTGAACTGCGCATGTCAGCCACGATGGCAGCGATGGCCTCACGTGCCTTGTCCGGATTGTCCGCATTGGCGGCAATCTGATTGACCAGCACCGAGCCTACAACGACGCCATCTGCTACACCGGCAACCGCCGCTGCAGACTCGCCATCGCGAATGCCGAAGCCGACACCAATCGGCAGATCGGTAACGGTGCGCAGCATGTCCAGTTTTTCTGCTACATCGGTGACGTTCAAAGCACTGGACCCGGTCACACCTTTGAGTGAAACATAATAGACATAGCCGCTTGCCTGTTCGCAAATCAGCCGCGCGCGCTCTGCCGTGGTGGTCGGTGCCAGCAGGAAAATGGTATCCAGCCCCCGCGCCTTGAACAGCGGAACGACGTCTGTCGCCTCTTCCGGCGGCAAATCGACGGTCAGCACCCCGTCTACACCCGCCTCTGCCGCGGACTTGGCAAATTGTTCGTACCCCATCTTCTCGATCGGGTTCAGATAGCCCATCAGTACCACCGGCGTTTCATTATCGCGGCTGCGGAACTGGCGAACCATCTCGAGCACCTGACTCAGACTGACGTGATGCTCGAGCGCGCGCTCCATTGCCAGCTGAATCACCGGGCCATCGGCCATCGGATCAGAGAACGGAATACCCAGCTCGATGACATCGGCACCGGCGGCTACCAGATCATGCATCAGGGGCAGTGTAACCGCCGGATTCGGATCACCAGCAGTGATATATGGAATAAGCGCCTTGCGACCAGCAGCCTGCAAAGCGGAAAAACGGGCTTCAATTCGGCTCATGAATATCTCTTTTAAATGCTGATGCCGTCGATACCGGCGACGGTGTGAATATCCTTGTCGCCTCGACCTGACAGGTTGATTACCACGATCTGATCAGGACTCATGCGCGCCGCCAGCTTCATGCCGTAGGCGACCGCATGACTGGACTCCAGCGCGGGCATGATGCCCTCCACACGGGTCAGCTCACGGAACGCATGCAGCGCCTCGTCGTCGGTCGCATCAACATAATCAACCCGACCGATATCCTTCAGCCAACTGTGCTCAGGGCCGACCCCAGGATAGTCAAGGCCCGCGGACACGGAGTGAGTCTCGATGATCTGCCCCGCCTCATCGGACATCAGATAGGTGCGGTTGCCATGCAGCACACCAGGCTTGCCCGCACTCAGTGGCGCCGCATGCTCGCCGGTCTCAATGCCAAGACCACCCGCCTCGACGCCGTACATACGTACGCTCTCATCATTGAGGAACGGATGAAACAGGCCAATGGCGTTGGAGCCGCCACCAACGCAGGCAACCAGCGCATCAGGCAGACGGCCCGCCTGTTCCAGACACTGCTGGCGCGCCTCGCGGCCAATCACGCACTGAAAATCACGGACCAGCTCAGGATACGGGTGCGGCCCGGCTACCGTACCGATGATGTAGAAGGTGTCATCGATATTGGTAACCCAGTCGCGCATGGCTTCGTTCATGGCGTCCTTCAGGGTGCGCGAACCCGAGGTCACCGGAATGACCTCTGCGCCCAGCAGCTTCATGCGATAGACGTTGAGTGCCTGCCGGCGCACGTCCTCGGCCCCCATATAGACCTGACACTTGAGTCCAAGACGCGCCGCCACGGTCGCCGTGGCAACACCATGCTGACCGGCGCCGGTTTCGGCAATGACCCGCGGCTTGCCCATAAACTTGGCCAGCAGCGCCTGGCCGATGGTGTTGTTTACCTTGTGGGCACCCGTGTGATTAAGGTCTTCACGCTTGAGATAGATCTTCGCGCCACCGACCTTGTCGGTCAGATGCTCGGCAAAATACAGCGGCGACGGGCGGCCAACATAATGGGCCAGATCGCGATCAAACTCGGCCTGAAATTCGGGATCGGCAGACAGCTTGCGATACACGCGCTCCAGCTCGTCCAGTGCATCCATCAGCGTCTCGGACACAAACCGGCCGCCATAGGGACCGAAATGCCCACGCGCATCAGGGACCGCAGAATAATCGATGGGGTTGGAGTCAGACACGCTTCACCTCTTGTACAAACGCGTTAATTTTTGCCACATCCTTGATGCCCTTGCTTGCCTCAACGCCACCACTGACGTCGACCGCCCAGGGGCGCATCTCACGGATCGCCTGATGCACATTGCCTGCTGTCAGCCCCCCGGCCAACACCAGATTCCATTCCCGCTTGAGCGGCACCAGGGTCCAGTCGAAAACCTCACCGGTCCCGCCCGGAACACCTGGCTTGTAGCTGTCGAGCAAGATTCCGCTGGCCCCAGGCCAGCGCGATGCAACGTCGGCCAACTGATCTGCACACTGCACCCGGACCGCTTTCAGAAAGGGCCGTCCGAACTGGCGGCAATAGGTATCGGACTCATCACCATGAAACTGCAGCACGTCCAGCGGCACCTGGCCCAGCACTTCACGCACATAGTCCGGCTCGGCATCGACAAACAGGCCGACCGTGGTGACAAACGGCGGCAGCGCCGCAATGATATCGGCAGCCTGAACGGCAGTGACGGCGCGCGGGCTGGGTGCATAAAACACCAAGCCGATTGCATCGGCACCTGCTTCAGCGGCAGCCAACGCATCCTCGACCCGGGTAATTCCGCAAATTTTGATACGCGCCATGTAACCTGCTCCAGGGCCTGCCCCTAAGGGTCTCGATGTTAGCAGATCACATCAGGGGCGTCAGTTCGCCACATCAGGGAGTGCAGACAGAAAGTGCGGCCCCAGATATCGCTCAGGCAGAGCAAAGGTCTCGGGGTAGGTCACATCGACCAGATACAAGCCGTAAGCCGGTGCGGTCAGACCGCCCTGCGCGCGATCGCGCACCTCAAGCACCTGCTGCGCCCACTCCACCGGCTGCTCGCCGCAACCAATCTGCATCAGGACCCCGGCAATATTGCGCACCATATGGTGCAGAAAGGCATTGGCACGGATATCCAGCACGATAAAACGGCCGAACTCCAGCAGTTCAAGGTGATGGATAGTCTTGATTGGCGACTTGGCCTGACAGCCAACCGCACGGTAGGACGTAAAGTCATGCGTACCAACCAGCGCCCGGGCGGCAACACGCATGCGCTGGATATCCAGCGGCCGGTAGTTCCAGGTCACTTCATGGGCCAGATGCGCGGGCCGAATGGGATCGTTATAGATCACATAGCGATAGCGCCGGGCAACGGCAGAAAACCGCGCGTGAAAATCCAGACCGATCGGCGTAACCCAGCTCAGCGAGATATCCGCCGGCAGGTTGGCATTGGCTCCATGAATCCAGTTTCGCGGCGAACGATGCGCGTCACTGTCAAAGTGAATCACCTGGCAGGACGCGTGAACCCCGGCATCGGTGCGGCCAGCACAGAAAACCTGTACCGGATGATTTGCCACGCGCCCCAGCGCCTTCTCCACGGCCTCCTGCACGCTGGGTACACCCGACTGCTGGCGCTGCCAGCCGCGATAGGCCGTACCCTTGTACTCGACGCAAGCCGCCACTCTGGAAACAACAGCGGCCGCCTCAGGGGCGGCCGCTGTTGCGAGATCAAACTCTGTCATCAGTCAGCCAGGTGCTCCATCATGCTCTGTGCTTCCTGCTTCTGCTGGTCGTTACCCTCTTCAATCACTTCGTTGAGGATATCGCGTGCACCTTCCTGGTCACCCATATCGATGTAGGCCCTCGCCAGATCCAGCTTGGTCGCACACTCGTCGGTGCCGGACAGGAAGTCGAACTCATCGTCCTCCTCGTCCGATTCAGTAGCCAGCGCCGCCTCTTCTTCAACGACAGGCGGAGCAACCTCATCCATCTCCGGCAGCTCGAAATCATCCAGCGACAGCTCGGTATCAGCGGGCACCTCAATATCCTCAGGCAACGCCACATCCTCCGGCAGCTCAAACTCGATCGCGTCGTCCTCCAGCTTGATGTCAGCGTCAGCGGACAAATCCAGTGGCTCGGCAGCAACGGTTGACGCTGGCTCCTCGACCGGCTCGTCGCTCAGTGCGGCAAAGTCAGCCATCAAGTCTTCTGCCTGGAGATCGTCGGTCATGGCCAGATCGAAATCCGCCTCAAGAGATGGTGTTGACGAATCGGCTGCGGGCTCCGCTTCATCTGCGGGCAACGCCAGATCATCAACATCCAGCTCAAATTCGTCAAAATTGATGCTGTCAACCTGACTATCAGGCAGCTCTGGCTCAAAGGGCGCGGAGGCAGTCGGCTCCTCTTCCTGAGCCACAGGCTGTGCACTGCCGTCTTCCAGATCAAAGTCCAGATCAAAGCCCTCTGCTGCCGGCGCGGCAGGCTCAGGCTCGGCAACCGGCTCGTCAAATGCCAGTTCGGCGGACGGGGTAGTATCGCTGGCGTCCCCAAGATCAAACTCGCTGAAATCAAAGTCCATATCCGCGTCGAGGTCAGCCTGATCGTTCTGACCTGCAGCGGACGGATCCAGATCGGCCAGATCCGTTTCGTCCCACTGCGCTGCGGCAGCAGCGGCTCCGGCAGCGGCTGCGGCCATCAGCGGGAAACGGGCATCCAGCTCAGCCACGCGAGCGGAAGACGGGTTTTGCGCAGTAACGGCAGCACGCTGCTCCAGATAGCCGGCGCTATCTTCAAGCAAACCGTTCACTTCCATCAGTTTCAGGCGCAGCTCCTCACGTGCCGGGTCCGCCGCCACGGCTGCCACCAGCACATCACGCGCCTCCTGCAGCTTGCCGTAAGCCATCAGAGCATCGGCTTCAACCAGCGGGTCAGCGGCCAAATCCAGCTCATCGGCCCCGTCCATACCCTCTGCGCCGGCCAGAGCAACATTGAAATCATCGCTGTCAGTGAGCTGATCACCGTCCTGCTCGGCAGCGTCGGCAATGAAGTTATCCGCCATTGCCTCCTCGCGACGGGCGTTGCGACGCGAAATTGACATCAACACCAGCAGAAGCAGCAGAACCGCAACAACGCCCCCGCCGATCATCAGCATCTGATTTTGCATCAGCCCCTTGATAACAGCCATCGGGTCGCTATCCGCAGGCTCTGCAACCGGCGCAGGTTCAGCCGGGACCACAGACTCTGGCTCGGCGACTGGCTCTGGTGCTTGTTCCGCTACAACGGGCTCCTCGACAGCGGGCTCTGACGCCTCGGTTTCGGCAGGGGCTTGCTCGTCGGCAGCTACGTCTTCAGCAGCCTGCTCCTCGGAAGTTGCCTCTGACGCGGCTTCCGGTTCTGCAACCAGTACGCTGCTTTCGACGTCTGCTGCGGCGTCCGCCTCTGCTTCCGCGACGTCGGCCAGCTCGGCAGCTTCCTCGGCTGTTACCGCCGGCTCCGCACCCGCGTCAGCGACCTGCTGCTGCAATGCAGCCAGCTGGGCATCTTTCAATTCAAGCAGGCGTTGCAGGGTTTCAAGCTGCCCTTGAACGTCATTCAGGCGATCGGTCATTTCCGCCTTTTCACGCTCAGCGGCATCCAGCTGTTCCTTGGTGCGGTCCAGCGCATCACGCAGCTGCGCCCCTCCGGCATCGGCATTGGAGCTGCCGGCAGCCTCTGCCGCCGTGCCTTCGGTGCCCGATACCAGACGCAGTGAATCCTGACCATCTACGGCCTCGGGTGCAGCACCGGCCGACTGGCGCTCCCGCGCATCGAGCTGAGGCGCCTGCGCCTGAGCGGCAGTCGGCGCCCGGCGATTGCGCCATGCACTGTTCTGCGCGGCGACCTCGGCAATCGCCTCGGAGTTGCTGCGAGCGGTCGCCTGCTGGGCGCTCGGCAAGGTCAGTGTTTGCCCCGCCTTGAGCTGATTGATATTACCGTTGATGAAGGCGTTCGGATTCAGGTCCTGAATCGCCAGCATGGTCTGGTGCACGCTTGCGCCCTGGGGGCGAGCCCGCAACGCCAGATCCCAAAGTGTGTCGGAGCGTGTGGTCGTCAGCTGGCCTGTCCGGGTACCTGAACTCGCTGCCGGTGCCGGCGCCGCGGCAGTGGGAGACGAAGCACTGGCCGGTGGAGCGGAAACGGCCGCAGCTGATGCCAGACCTGCCGCACTGGGTCGCGCCGCCGCAACCTGCGGTGCCGACGAAGACACGGGTGCAGAGATAGTGGAGCTGCTGACGACCGGCGTTGGCTGATACATGGGCGGGTCAAGCAGGATGGTGAACTCGCGCAGCACCCGCCCGGACGGCCAGCGCACTTCCATCAGGAAGTTCAGAAACGGCTCATTGACGGGGCGGCTGGAGGTAACGCGAATAACCGAGCGGCCATTGGGCTTGATGACCGGCTGAAACTTGAGATCGGTAAGAAAGAAGGTTCTGTCAATGCCGGCGCGTCCGAAGTCATCGGGCGACGCCAACATGGAGCGAATTTCATCGCCGGACAGATCACGAACCTGAGTAAGGTCAATCTCTGCATCCAGCGGCTGATTCAGCGCGGAGTTCAGATGGATATCGCCTACCCCTAATGCGTGAACCATCCCGGACGACATCACGGCACTTGCTGCGGCGACAGCGATAACCAATTTGCGAACCATAGCGGTAATCCTTTGCTCTTATCGTTTTCTCACGTCCCAACGCACCCCATGCTCGGACTGGCTTACGCCAAAGGCTCCCCACCCGGCCCGAGCAAGTTGCGAATGCAACGCCATGCCCAAACGGTCTTTGTCCTGCAAAACCTAACCTGCTTGATACAAAAACACCAGCAAGTATCGATTACAAATAGTCTTTTATCAACAATCCGGCCACTGCCAGACTGTTAAGTGCGACACCTTTTCGAAGATTATCAGACACAATCCACAAATGTGTGGTGTTCGGATCAGTGACATCCTGGCGAATCCGACCCACCCAGACCTCATCCGTGCCAGTGGCTTCGGTTACCGGCGTCGGGAAGCCGCCCGGGCCCTCCTTGTCCAGCACCTTGATACCCTTGACCCGACGCAGGATGTTGCCCACCTTTTTGCTGTCGAGCGGCTCGGCGGTCGTGACCTGCATCATCTGGGCGGTACCGTAGAACAGCGGCACCAGCACGCAGCTCGCCAGCACCGGGACATCTTTGAGCCCGAGCACATCAATCACGCCATTTACCAGGTCACGCTCCTCGCGGCTCGCCCCGGAAGCATCGATTTCGCTGGTGGCCGGCAACAGGTTGAACGCCACCTGCTTATCGAGGACACCGCCCTTCTCAATTGGCTGGCCATTGAGCAGTCGACCGGTCTGCATCGCCAGCCCTTCCACAGCAGCCTTGCTATGAGTAGACATTGACTGATAGGTGGAGATACTCACACGCCGCAGATCCGACATTCCGGCAAGCGCCTTCAACACCAGCGCACTCTGCACGACCTGAGCATCCGGGCAAGATACTGCACGGCGCTGCGCCGCATCGGCCAGCGCCTGAGGGTTCACCTCTGCAACAACACTGGCGCCCTGACCCGCCAGCAGACCTGTCGTATCGACCACCAGCGCACCGGCATCACGAATGGCACCGATGCACTGCAGGCCGAATTCCCGCTCGCCTGCGACGATCGCGACCGCAACCGATGAAAAATCAAAGCCGGAAAGCGCTTCAACCCGAACACTCTGGCCTTTGATCATGCGGCGCTCACCCGCCTCGTCGTCGACATCAACCAGCGCAACGGAGGAGAACGAATGCTCATGCTCGTCCAGCATGTTGACCAGCATGTCGCCAACCAGACTGCTGACACCGACAATCGCCACACCTGATGCTTTGCTCATACCCTGCCCTTCATCTATTTCACGCATTACACAAACACAAAGGGCATCCCGACGAAACGGGATGCCCTGATCGTTACCGCACACGCGCCAAACGCGCTGCGATCAACCTTCCTGCAGAATCCGCAGCATGCGGCGCAGCGGTTCTGCCGCGCCCCACAACAACTGGTCGCCCACAGTGAAGGCCGACAGATACTGCGAACCCATGTTCAGCTTGCGCAGCCGCCCTACCGGTACACTCAGGGTGCCGGTAACGGCAGTCGGCGTCAGGCCAACCAGGGTGTCTTCCTTGGTGTTGGGAATCACCTTGGACCAGGGGTTGTGCTGGGCCAGCAGTGCTTCGATATCTGCCAGCGGCACATCCTTGTTCAGCTTGATAGTCAGCGCCTGGCTGTGGCAGCGCATGGCACCGATGCGCACACAGATACCATCAACCGGGATCGGACGGCCGCTGCGACCGATGATCTTGTTGGTTTCGGCCTGCGCCTTCCACTCTTCACGGCTTTGACCGTTTGGCAGTTGCTTGTCGATCCACGGAATCAGACTGCCAGCCAGCGGCACACCAAAGTTGTCCACCGGGAAGGCGTCACTGCGCAGGGTCGAGGCAACAGTACGATCAATTTCCAGAATCGCACTGGCAGGATCAGCCAGCTGATCGGCAACGGACGCGTTGATTGCGCCCATCTGACTGATCAGCTCGCGCATGTTCTGGGCACCGGCACCGCTGGCCGCCTGATAGGTCATGGCGCTCATCCACTCGACCAGCCCCTGCTCAAACAGGCCACCGAGACCCATCAGCATCAGGCTGACAGTGCAGTTGCCACCAACGAATGTCTTGATACCATCACGCAGCGCCTGATCAATGTTACGACGGTTGACCGGATCCAGCACGATAACGGCATCGTCTTCCATTCGCAGTGTAGAGGCCGCATCGATCCAATAGCCTTTCCAACCCTCGGCGCGCAGCTTGGGATACACCTCACTGGTGTAATCGCCACCCTGACAGGTAATGATGACGTCCATCGGCTTGAGAGCTTCAAGGTCAAAAGCGTCCTTGAGCGCAGGAATGTCCTTGCCAATATCCGGACCTTTGCCACCCACGTTGGATGTGGTGAAAAACACCGGATCAATATCAGCAAAATCATTCTCGTCGCGCATGCGTTGCATCAGCACAGAGCCGACCATGCCACGCCAACCAACCAAACCAACTTGCTTCATAACAACAACCCCCGTGGGGTAACAGATTCAAAGACACATACGCCCGGCCGAAGCCGGGCGTAAATGGATAGTCGAACAGATTACAGGTTTTTCAGTGCTGCTACTACGGCATCACCCATTTCCACTGTACCGACCTTGCGGCACCCTTCAGACAGGATGTCGCCGGTACGCAGCCCCTGATCCAGCACCTGGCTGACCGCCTGCTCGATGGCATCAGCCGCCGCTACCTGGGCAAAACTGTAACGCAGCATCATGGATACCGACAGGATGGTCGCCAGCGGGTTGGCGATACCCTGGCCGGCGATATCCGGCGCACTGCCGTGACACGGCTCATACATGCCCTTGTTGTTCACATCCAGCGACGCCGAAGGCAGCATGCCGATTGAACCGGTCAGCATGGAGGCCTGATCGGAGAGAATATCGCCGAACATGTTGTCGGTCACCATCACGTCAAACTGCTTCGGTGCACGGACCAGCTGCATGGCCGCGTTGTCGACGTACATGTGCGACAGCTCGACTTCCGGATAATCCTTGGCCACCTCCTCGACCACTTCGCGCCACAGCTGGCTGGACGCCAGTACGTTGGCCTTGTCGACCGAGCAAAGCTTCTTGTTGCGGACCATCGCCATGTCGAAACCGACCTTGGCAATGCGGCGCACTTCGCTCTCGCTGTAGGGCAGCGTATCAAAAGCCATGCGCTCGCCGTTTTCCAGCGTGGTGCGCTCGCGCGGCTTGCCGAAGTAGATGCCACCGGTCAGCTCGCGCACGATCAGGATATCGAGGCCGGAGACAACTTCCGGTTTGAGCGTCGAGGCTTGCGCCAGCTGCGGATACAGAATCGCCGGGCGCAGGTTGCCAAACAGACCCAGCTCGGAGCGAATTTTCAGCAGGCCACGCTCAGGGCGCAGCGCAGGATCGATGGTGTCCCACTTCGGACCACCAACTGCACCCAGCAATATCGCGTCAGCGGCACGGGCGCGCTCCAGGGTTTCGTCAGCCAGCGGCACGCCGTAACGGTCGTATGCAGCACCACCCAGGTCGTCGAAACTCAGCTCGAAGCCGAGATTGAACTTGCTGTTGGCCACTTCCAGCACCTTGACCGCTTCGGCCATGATCTCCGGACCAATACCATCGCCCGGCAGGATCAGAATCTGTTTGCTCATGTGTTTCCTCGTAATCATTCATGGTGCACCGCGCCAGCCGCAGTGCACCCATTGTTCAGGTGCAGCCCGTGTCAGGCGTCGCGAAACAGCCAGGGTTGACGCTGCCTGTGGCCGGCTTCGAAGGCGCTGATCGCATCGGCATCACGCAGTGTCAGGCCAATATCATCCAGACCGTTGAGCAGGCAATGCTTGCGGAAGGCGTCGATCTCGAACGCATATTGCTTGCCGTCCGGACGGGTTACGGTCTGCGCCTGCAGGTCGACCGTCAGCTGATAACCTTCGGTGGCCTCACATTGCTCGAACAGCTCGTCCAGCGCCTCGTCCGAAAGGATGATCGGCAGAAGGCCGTTCTTGAAGCTGTTGTTGTAGAAGATATCGGCAAAGCTCGGTGCAATCACCGTGCGGAAGCCGTACTCATCCAGCGCCCAGGGCGCATGCTCGCGGGACGAACCACAGCCGAAGTTTTCGCGCGCCAGCAGCACACTGGCACCCTTGTAACGTGGGAAGTTCAGCACGAAATCTTCGTTGATCGGCCGCTGGGAGTTGTCCTGATTCGGCTGGCCGACATCCAGGTAACGCCACTCGTCAAACAGGTTCGGACCAAAACCGGTGCGCTTGATCGACTTCAGAAACTGCTTCGGAATGATCTGATCGGTATCGACGTTGGCACGATCAAGCGGGCAGACCAGGCCGGTATGTTGGGTAAAAGCTCTCATCGGGGCACTCCTCAGGCCTGCATCAATTCGCGAACATCAATGAAACGACCGGTCACCGCTGCGGCAGCGGCCATTGCCGGACTCACCAGGTGGGTGCGCCCGCCGTTGCCCTGACGACCTTCAAAGTTGCGGTTGGACGTGGATGCGCAATGCTCGCCACTTTCCAGGCGGTCCGGGTTCATCGCCAGACACATGGAACAACCGGGCTCACGCCATTCAAAACCGGCTTCGATAAAGATCTTGTCCAGCCCTTCCTTCTCGGCCTGCGCCTTGACCAGACCGGAGCCCGGAACCACGAGCGCCTGTTTGACGGTGGCGGCTACCTTGCGGCCCTTGGCCACAGCCGCCGCCGCGCGCAGGTCTTCAATCCGCGAATTGGTGCAGGACCCGATAAACACGCGATCCAGCTTGATCTCGGTGATCGGCTGGTTTGCGGTCAGGCCCATGTACTTGAGCGCGCGCACGATGGAGTCGCGCTTGACCGGATCGCTCTCAACGGCCGGGTCCGGCACGTTCTGATCAACGGCCAACACCATCTCCGGAGAGGTGCCCCAGCTGACCTGCGGCTTGATGTCTTCGGCGCGCAGCTCAACGATGGTGTCAAAGTGCGCATCAGCGTCGGACACCAGATCCTTCCAAGCCTCGACCGCGCGGTCCCATTCGGCACCCTGCGGCGCAAACGGACGGCCCTTGACATATTCGATGGTCTTTTCGTCTACCGCGACCATGCCGACACGGGCACCGGCTTCGATGGCCATGTTGCACAGGGTCATGCGGCCTTCGACCGACAGATCACGAATCGCACTGCCGGCGAACTCCAGCGCGTGACCGTTACCACCTGCCGTACCAATCTTGCCGATCACCGCCAGCACGATGTCCTTGGCGGTGACGCCGAAGGGCAATTGCCCCTCAACGCGCACCTGCATGTTCTTCATCTTCTTGGCGACCAGACACTGGGTGGCCAGCACATGCTCAACCTCAGAGGTGCCGATGCCGTGCGCCAATGCACCAAATGCGCCGTGGGTGGAGGTATGCGAGTCGCCGCAGACAACGGTCATGCCCGGCAGGGTTGCGCCCTGCTCCGGGCCGACAACGTGAACGATGCCCTGACGCACGTCATTCATCTTGAATTCGAGGATGCCGAAGTCGTCACAGTTCTCATCCAGGGTTTTCACCTGAATGCGCGACACTTCATCCGCGATGGCTTCCAGACCGCCCTGGCGCTCTGCCTTGGTAGTCGGCACGTTGTGATCCGGGGTCGCGATATTGGCGTCGATGCGCCACGGTTTGCGGCCAGCCAGTCGCAGCCCTTCAAACGCCTGTGGCGAGGTCACTTCGTGGAGAATGTGACGATCGATATAGATCAACGCGGAACCATCATCCCGTTGTTTGACGAGATGGTTGTCCCACAGCTTGTCGTAAAGCGTTTTCGCAGACATGGGTTACTCCTGGGCATCAGACTGTGGCCACCGTCCCCTGCAACTGCAGGCCATGCGACGGCTCTTTCACTGGGCACAGAATAAATTTTACCCAGAGATAAAACAAAGGAATATTATTTATAAAACAGATAACCAACTGGAATGCGACATGGACACCGCCAACCTGCAAGCCTTTCTGGCCGTCGCCGAAACCGGCTCGTTTTCCCGTGCCGCCGAGCAGCTGCATCTGACCCAGCCTGCAGTCAGCAAGCGCATTGCCATGCTTGAGCAGCAACTCGATGCGCGCCTTTTTGATCGCATCGGCCGCCACGTATCGTTGACCGAAGCTGGCATGGCACTCAAGCCGCGCGCCGAACAGGTACTCAGCCTGCTCAATGATACGCGCCGGGCATTGAGCAATCTATCCAGCGAAGTTTCCGGCCGCCTGAGCATTGCCACCAGCCACCATATCGGCCTGCATCGCCTGCCCCCGGTGCTGCGCGAGTTCACCCGCCGCCATCCGCAGGTGTCCTTCGACATCCAGTTTCTCGATTCCGAAGTTGCCTACGACAAAGTACTCCACGGCGAAATCGAACTTGCTGTGATCACCCTTGCCCCCGAAGTCGAGGCGCCGGTGATGAGCGAGCTGATCTGGCACGACCCGCTCGACTTTGTCATCGCCCCGGAGCACCCGCTGGCGCGCCAGCCAACGCTCGATCTGGCACAGCTGGCCGACTATCCGGCTGTTTTCCCCGGCACCAATACCTTTACGCACAAGGTGGTCAGCGACCTGTTCGAGCGTCATCACGTACAACCGCAGATCAGCATGAGCACCAACTATATGGAGACGATCAAAATGATGGTCTCCATCGGCCTGGCCTGGAGTGTTCTCCCACGCAGCATGCTGGACAGCCAGGTCAGCGTTCTGCCATTACCGGGCGTTCACCTGCAGCGTGAGCTCGGCTGCATCTGGCACAGCGGTCGCACCCAGTCCAATGCCGCCCGGGCGCTGATTGAACTGCTCCGCGACGCCCGTCAGCATCCAGACTGATTCCGACTTTCGGTTACTTGTCCAACCGCATGCGCACGGCTATCTTCAAGGAAGGAAGGAATCAGCCAAACAGCCCGGCAATTTGCGGGGCTGAAGCGGCGCCGGGGCAAGACGGCCCCACTGAATGGATCAGAAACCGATGCCAGGCAATACAGGCACTTACTCACCAGATGCCGTAGACGGGTCAGAGACGCCCTTTAACCTGCTGTTTCACGGCATGCCCTGCCCTGCCCTGATGATCGAACCAGATTCTCAGCGGATCATCGACCTCAACAGGGCATTCACCCAACACTTTCAATGGCAGCCGGACCACGTTCTCAACCAGCCCGTCGCCCGCTTTCCGCTTTGGGGGCGCCCGGCGCACTGGCGCGTCCTGATCAGCGCGCTTGAACAAGAGGGCTGCCTGCGCGACCGACCCATAAACCTGCTGGGTCGTGACGGCAACTTGCAGCAGTGCCGCCTGAGCATGGACAGGATCGACAGCAACGGCCGGCAACGCATAGTACTCAGCCTGCTTCCGGTCATATCGCCACTGCCCTCCTGCACTGACGAATTCACCAGCAGCAACGTCCCGCAATTGATGCTGGACCTGGACAGCCGCCGTATCCTGCAGGTCAATCCGAGCTTCGAACGCCTCAGCGGGCTTGGCAATGAGGACTGTCAGGGCCGGACCGTCGCGGAGCTTGGCTTGCTGCCGCGCTCGGTCAGCGACCGCCTGCACGCCAGACTGGTCAATGGCGGGGTACTGGAGGGCGAGGAGTTCAGAGTCCGGTTACCTGGCGGCCAGAGCAGCGACGTTTCACTGCATGCCGAAACGGTCCTGCACCAGAACAGGCGCAGACTGATAGTGACGGTGCACGGTACCGGCCAGCTGAAAAACCGGGATCGCGCCCTGAGAGATAGCCAGGAACGCCTGCGACTGGCACTGGATGCCGCGCAGATGGGCATCTGGGACTGGAAACCGGGCAGTGACACCCTGCATTGCTCCGCCCGTGCCGCTGAGCTGAACGGCCTTGCGCCCGACGAGTGGCAGGGGTCGGCACGCGCCTTTCTGAGACGGATCGTCAGCGAAGACAAACGGGCCATTCGTCGCGCGCTGGTTACCATCTGTCGCGGCCATCAACCCCACTACCTCGTAACCTACAGGGTGCCGCACGGCAAGAGCGTACGCTGGCTGCAGGCCACAGCCACCCTGCACCTGGATTCTGCCGGGCAGCCTGCCCGCATCATCGGCACGGTTATGGACATTACTGATCAGCGCAAAAGCCAGAACGCTCTGGCCGAGAGCGAAGCCAAGTTTTCCATGCTGTTCCAGAGTGCGCCTGACGCCTATTGCCTGATCCATTGCGAAAGCCAGCGGATTATCGAGGTCAACCAGAGTTTTTCCCGAACCTTCGGTTATCCATTACCCGACCTGATCGGGCGCACGCCCAAGCAAGCCGGCCTGTGGAGCAACCATGAGGCAGACGCAGCACTCAACGAGGCCGCAACGGGCGCGCAAGAGCTACTCGAAAGACACTTCACCTTCGCCACACGCAGCGGCCATCTGCTGCTTTGCGAGACATCAACCACCCGCCTGCGCATCAACCGTCAGACCTGCGTGCTGTTCAGTTTCCGCGACATTACCGCACGCACCCAGGCGGAAGCCGCCCTGCGCGCTTCCGAGGACAAGTTCGCCAGGGCCTTCAGAGGCAGCCCAGATGCCATCACCATCAGCGAGAAACTGACCGGACGTTATCTGGAAGTAAACGACGGGTTTTGCCGCCTGACCGGCTATCGCGAGCAGGACGCCATCGGACACAGCGCAGACGAACTCAACCTCTGGGTGGAGCCAGGCCAGCTCGAGGAGCTGATTTACCAGATGGACCAGCAAGGTGGGGTCTACCATCGAGAGCTGGGCATGCGCAATCGCGCGGGAAGCGAATTGACCGTAGCCGTATCTGCCCAGCCGCTGAACGTAGAGGGACTGCAGTGCGTTCTGCTCACAGCGCGAGACGTCACCGAACACAAACGCATTGAAGCCAAGGTCAAACATCTGGCTTACCACGATGCGCTGACCAACCTGCCAAACCGGTTGCTGCTAAGTGATCGACTGGGTCAGCTCAATGCGCTCTATCAACGCCACGCTCTGCGTGGCGCACTGCTGTTTTTCGACCTGGATCACTTCAAGCATATCAACGACTCGCTCGGGCACTCCTGTGGTGATGCCGTACTGCAGGAGGTCACTCGCCGCCTGCTCGGCCGCGCCCGTGCTGAAGACACCGTGGCCCGGCTGGGCGGAGACGAATTTGTTGTACTGCTCAGCGGCCTGCACTCCAGCGGTACAGCCTTGCGCCAGGAGGTGGCCAATACTGCGCAGGCGTTGCTTGATACCATTTCCGAGCCAATGCAGATTGAAGGTCACGCCCTGCGACTCAGCGCCAGTATCGGTATTGCCCTGATCCCGGAACATGGCGACAGCGCCGAAGACCTGCTCAAGCGCGCCGATATCGCACTCTACCGGGTCAAAGAGGACGGTCGCGACGGCATTGCCTTCTTCGAACAGGCCATGCAGGTCGCTGCCAGCGAACGCCTGGCCATCGAGTCGGAGCTGCGCAAGGCCTTCAGTGACAACCAGCTGAGGCTGCATTACCAGCCGCAGGTAGTCTACGGCAGCCAGAAGATTCTCGGTGCCGAGGCCCTGCTGCGCTGGCAGCATCCTGAACGCGGCCTGATTGGTCCATCAGCGTTTATCGACGTCTTGGAGCAAAGCAGCCTGATCTTTGATGCCGGCCGCTGGATTCTTGCCCGGGCCTGCGAGTGCATCGCCGGGTTGCTGACAGATCAACTGGTCAACCCCGACACATTCTGCCTCAGCGTAAACATCAGCCCCAGGCAATTCCGCCATCCCAACTTCGTGGGCGACGTGTTGGGTGCTATCCGCCAGCATGCCATCCCGACACGCTGCCTGAGCCTGGAAATCACCGAAGGTATCGTCATTGAAAACATCAACGACACCATCGACAAGATGAACGAACTGCGCCAGCACGGCGTGCATTTCTCCATTGATGACTTCGGCACCGGCTACTCCTCGCTCAGTTACCTCAAGCAACTGCCAGTCGACCTGCTGAAGATCGATCAGTCGTTCGTGCGCGACTGCACCGGCAATGCCAACGATGCCGAGATTATTCGCGCCATCATCGCCATTGCCTCCAGCCTGCATATGGATCTGATCGCCGAAGGCGTGGAAACCCGCGACCAGTTGAACTTCCTCCACGCCCAGGGCTGCGACCAGTTCCAGGGCTACCTGTTCAGCCCGCCGGTGGACGAGCACCGCTTTCGCGAGCTGCTGGCAAGCGGCGGCTTTGCACAACAGCACTGAAGCGCCAAGCCGGTCACAAAGCTGACGTTTCGAGGCGAGCTACGGGAACCGGATCAGGCCGACAGCAGTCCATATGCGCATACACCGCAAGATCGCGGACACAGTCATAGACATAAAGGAGTATCCATCATGAACAAGTCTATGTTAACGGGCATTCTGGTCGGCGCGGCTCTGGCCACGGCCGGCGGCGCCATTGCCGGTTACACCGCCTTTGCGGACAGAACTCCCACCGAGGCTGACGTTCTTGATGTTGTCGAGATCACCCAGACCCAGCGTACCCCGCGCGAAGTCTGTAATGATGTCGCCGTCACCCGGCAGAAGCCGGTACAGGACCAGAATCGAATTCTTGGCACGATCGCCGGCGCTGTAGTGGGTGGCGCGCTGGGTAATCAGGTAGGCGGCGGCAACGGCAAGAAGATTGCCACTGTAGCCGGCGCCGCAGCCGGTGGTTACGCAGGCAACCGCATCCAGGAAAACATGCAGAACAACAGCACCTACACCACCACCGAGCGCCGCTGTGAGACCGTCTACGACAGCCACGATGAAGTGGTTGGCTATAACGTCAAATACCGCATCGGTGACGAAACCGGTACCGTGCGCATGGACCACAAGCCCGGCGCTACCATCCCGCTAAAAGATGGCGAGCTGGTGCTGAGCAGCAACTGATCATTGCTGGCGGTAAACGAAGCCGTAGCGCGCAAGCGTTACGGCTTTTTTGCTGCCCCCACGAAAACCGCAGGGGCGCGACATGACGCACCCGCCGCCCCAAGGCATACCAAAAAAGCCGGCCACGGCATGCGGCGGCCCTACGCCAATCCCTCGGTACTTTCCCTGCACAACGCCAGCCAGCGCTCCACCCCGGCGCTGCGAAACTTCTGCCGGTGCAGCGCGAAGTAAAACCGGCGATGAAAGTCCCGATGGGGCACCGGCAGCGGTACCAGCCGGCCGCGCTTGAACGCATCCACCAGGGTAATCTCGGACAGGCAGCCCACACCAAGCCCTGCCTCCACCGCCCGCTTGATGGCTTCGGTGTGCTGCAACTCCAACTTGATATTCAGCTCGGGTAGCAGGCCGTGCATCGCCCACTCAAAGTGCTGGCGGGTACCGGAACCGGGCTCACGCACGATCCAGGCAACACTGAGCAAATCGTCGTCGGTCAGCCAGGGCTTGCCGGCCAGCGGGTGATCCGGTGCACAGAACACCACCAGTTCGTCGTCACGCCAATGGATCATCTCCAGATCAGGGTGTCGACTCTCCCCTTCGATCAACCCCAGATCCAGCTCAAAGTTGGCCACCTTGCGCACGATGGCCTCGGTATTCGCCACCTCCAGCTCGACCCGCGCGCCGGCCTGCTCGCCCATATAACGGGCCATAATCTCGACCGCCAGATAGTTGCCGATACTGAGTGTCGCGCCGACCCGCAGGTGACCAAGCTCCTGGTGCCGGGCCAGCGCACTCTCCAGACCGCGCGCCTGCTCAAGCAATGCCTCAGCCCGCGGCCTGATGCTTTCGCCCAGCTCGTTCAGCTGCAATCGCTTGCCTACCCGATCAAACAACTGCACATCAAACTGGCTTTCCAGATCCTTCAATGCACTGCTGGCCGCCGACTGCGACATCGACAGGCTGGCCGCTGCACGCGTGAGGTTTTCATGGAAGGCCGTGGCGAGGAATACCTCAAGCTGGCGAAGGGTGTATTTCATAATCGGTTTTCCCGAATAGTCATATATGAATTATCCGCTTAGCCGATAGATTAACCCCGCGTAGACTCGCCGACCAAGAGATCTTCACTACTGGAGGCGTCATGTCAGGCTTCAACACCGAAAAAGTACTCAGCGTGCACCACTGGACAGACACTCTGTTCAGCTTCAGGACCACCCGTGATCCCGGTTTCCGTTTCAAGAACGGTCACTTCATCATGATCGGTCTGGAAGTCGAAGGCCGCCCGCTGATGCGCGCCTACAGCATCGCCAGCCCGAACCACGAAGACACGCTGGAGTTCTTCAGCATCAAGGTGCCGGATGGCCCTTTGACCTCGCGCCTGCAGAACATCAATGCAGGCGACCAGATCATGATCAGCCGCAAGCCCACCGGCACGCTGGTGCTGGATCACCTGATCCCGGGCCGCAACCTGTATCTGCTCAGCACCGGTACCGGTCTGGCGCCGTTTATCAGCATCATCCAGGACCCGGAAACCTACGAGCAGTACGACAAGGTGATCCTGACTCACGGCTGCCGCAACGTCAGCGACCTGGCCTATCAGGATCTGATCAACGACGTGCTGCCCAATAACGAGTACTTCGGCGATCTGGTACGTGAAAAGCTGATCTACTACCCGACGGTGACCCGCGAGCCGTTCCGCAACCAGGGCCGCCTGACCGACCTGATGAGCAACGGCAAGCTGTTTTCCGACATCGGCCTGCCGCAGTTCGATCTGGAACAGGATCGCTTCATGCTGTGCGGCAGCCCGAGCATGCTCAAGGACTGCTGTGAAATCCTCGACGCCAACGGCTTCAAGGAAGCCCGCCACGGCGACCAGGGCCACTACGTGATTGAGCGCGCCTTCGTCGAGAAATAAAGCCCCAAGTGTAACGAAAAGGGCCCCGCTGCTCTCGCACCGGGGCCTTTTCTATGCCCTGCTTCCGCGCGGGCCAGCGACAAACCAGATAATCAACCCCAGCAGTGGCAACAGCACCACCAGCAGAATCCACAACAGCTTCATGCCCATCTCGGAGCGACTCTGCAAAATATTGATGATGGCCCAGATATCCCCGATCAAGATCAGCAGCCCAAGCAGACCGCCACCCGTTCCCATATTCATTGCCTTCCCCCTTGGCGTTGGTGTGTCCAACACACTATAGATCATGCGGAGAAGTCAGATATCCAATGGCAACAAGCCCGACAGCGTTGGCGCTTCAAGCGGATGGTACGTCAATGCCGAGTCTTCGGCTGCGCTGTCCTGCCAGCGGCAGTCAGTACCGGCGGCGGGCAAGATGGCCTGCTCAAGGCCTGCAGGCAGAGAAATACGGTCACCCGCGCGCAGCGCAATCACCATTGCCCAAGCGCCGGTACCAAGGCATAACCGCAGCCGTCCAGCCTGCACCGTGCGCACCACAGCGCCGCAGCAAAACAGGTTGGCCTCGGTGAGCTGCTCTTCCACCTGCTGGTAGGCCGGCATGCCATGAGCATCATGTATGCGGCTGACAGCGGCGGACTGAGGCTCGGCATCTGCAATGGTCAGCGACAGCCCCCTCTCCTGCAGCGCGCACTGGATATCCTCAAGATGGGTCAGCACCCGTCGAGGGCACTGCAGATCACCACCGTCGTATATTGCCAGTATGCTCATCAATCCCCCGTGTTCAGTCCGCTTCTCTCAGCCGCAGGCTCAGGATGACCGCCGCAGCCAACGCTGCCAGAGCCGCCACCCCGAATGTCAGCGTAGGGCCAACGCCCTGCCAGGCATATCCTGAATACAGCGCCCCCAAGGCACCGCCCACGCCCGCCAGCGTCGCATAAAGCGCCTGCCCCTGTCCCTGATACCTTTCGCCAAAGCGCTGCTGAACGAAGTGAATGGCGGCTACATGGAAGGCGCCAAAGGTGGCCGCGTGCAGGATCTGGGCAAAAATCAGCACGGACAAATGATCGGCCAGGGTGCCGAGCAATACCCAGCGCAATGACGCGATCAGGAAACTGGCGACCAGCAGCGCCCGCAGGCTGAACACACCCAGCACCCGATGCATGACGAGAAACAGCAGGATTTCCGCAACCACCCCAAGCGCCCAGAGCGCGCCGATCAACCCGCGCCCATAGCCCAGCGCTTCCAGGTGAATACTCAGGAAGGTGTAATACGGCCCGTGCGAGAGCTGCATCAGCGCCACACAGAGGAAAAAGGCTGGAACACCCGGCCGCCACAGTCGCCGGAGGAAGCCGTCAGCGTGCTCCTGCGCAGCGGCAGGTTGCTGCGGTGGCGCTGGCACCAGCGCGCTGCACAGACTGATCAACAGCATGATGCCGAGCATGGCCATAGGATAAACCCCCATCCCCTCGCGCTGCAGCAGCATGCCGAGCAGAACGACGGTAAGGATGAACCCCACCGAACCCCAAAGCCGGAGCTGACTGTAACGGGAGGACTGGCTACCCAGATGCGCCAGAGTAATGGCCTCGAACTGCGGCAGCACGGCATGCCAGAAGAAACTGTGCAGGGCCATGATCGCCGCCAGCCACCAGTAGTCCAGCCGCCAGAAAATGCCGGCAAACGTCAGCGCCGTCAGCAGCGCGCCCACCCGCACAATCAACAGGCGCTGACCTGTCGCATCGCCCAGCCAACCCCAGAGATTGGGCGCAATGCAGCGCATCAGCATCGGAATGGCAACCAGCTCGCCAATGCGCGCGGGCTCAAACCCGAGGGACTCGAAATACAGTGAGAGAAAAGGCGCTACTCCGCCCAACAGGGCGAAGTAGGCAAAATAGAAACCGGACAGCCGCCAGTACGGCAGCGGAGAACCCGCGACGGCGCTCACGGCTGACCGTGCCGACTCAAAGCTGGCCCAGTACCGGGGTCGTCACCTTCACATCGGCGTTCTGCGCGCGGTGGCGCAGCAGATGATCCATCAGCACCAGCGCCATCATCGCCTCGGCGATAGGGGTTGCGCGGATGCCGACGCAAGGGTCATGGCGGCCCTTGGTAATGACGTCCACCGGCTCACCATTGACGTCGATCGAGCGGCCCGGTGTGGTGATGCTGGAGGTCGGTTTCAGCGCCAGACTGGCGACAATCGGCTGACCGGAGGAAATACCACCCAATACGCCACCGGCCTGATTGCTGAGGAAGCCTTGCGGAGTCAGCTCGTCACGGTGTTCGGTGCCGCGCTGGGCAACCGAGGCGAAACCCGCGCCGATTTCGACGCCCTTGACCGCGTTGATGCTCATCAGCGCATAGGCCAGCTCCGCATCCAGACGGTCAAAGATCGGCTCACCCAGCCCCGGCGGCACGCCTTCGGCGACGACGGTAATTTTGGCGCCGACCGAATCCTGGTCGCGACGCAGCTGATCCATGTAGGCTTCCAGTTCGGCAATCTTGTCCGGATCAGCGCTGAAAAATGCGTTGTCGTTGACACCATCCCAGCTCTTGAACGGAATCTCGATCGGACCCAGCTGACTCATATAGCCGCGCACCTGAATGCCCTGGGTTGCAAGATACTTCTTGGCAATCGCACCGGCGGCGACACGCATCGCTGTTTCACGCGCCGAAGAACGGCCACCGCCGCGGTAATCGCGCAGGCCGTACTTGTGGTGGTAGGTGTAATCGGCGTGGGCCGGACGGAACAGATCCTTGATCGCCGAGTAGTCCTTGGACTTCTGATCGGTGTTGCGAATCAGCAGACCAATCGGGCAACCGGTGGTCACGCCCTCAAATACGCCAGACAGGATCTCGACCTCATCGGGTTCCTGACGCTGGGTGGTGTGGCGGCTGGTGCCGGGCTTGCGGCGATCCAGATCACGCCGCAGGTCTTCGCTCGACAGCGGCAGGCCGGGAGGGCAGCCATCCACAATGGCGACCAGAGCCGGGCCGTGGCTTTCGCCAGCCGTGGTAACAGTGAAGAGAGTACCAAGCGTGTTTCCAGACATACCAAGAACCTGAGCTGAACATGGGCAGTGCGGCAGTATACCCGCTGTCCGATAGCGGTGACAGCCTGAAGTCCGCCCGTTAGGCTACCCCCTTTTGCCGGAGCCACCCGATGAGCGAGCTGTTGCCGCTGCTGCTGCCCGAAAACCTTGCCCCACAGTGGGCGCTACTGCTGATTCTGACAGCCGCGCTGACCTCCGCAGTCACTGCGGCCATGGGCGCCGGTGGCGGTGTCATGCTGCTGGCCGTGATGGCGCTGGTGATGCCGGCAGCCGCCATTATCCCGGTGCACGGCATGGTCCAGCTGGGCTCCAACGCCAATCGCGTGCTGCTGACCTGGCGAGACGTCAACTGGCGAGTAATCGCCTGGTTTGCTCCCGGCGTCATCCTCGGCGCATATGCCGCCAGCCTGCTGCTGGTGCGTCTGCCTCTGGAGCTGGTTCAACTCAGCATCGCCGCATTCATCCTGGTGCTGTGCTGGGGGCCGGCGATCCCCAAGGTTGCCACCGGCCCAGTTGGCACCCTGCTCGCCTCCACCGTCACCAGTTTTGTCAGCCTGTTTGTTGGCGCCACCGGCCCGCTGGTTGCCGCCTTCATCAAACAGCAGCAGTCACATCGCCGACTGCAAACGGTTGCCACCTTTGCCGCCGCCATGACCCTGCAGCATCTGCCCAAGGCCTTTGCCTTTGCGGCTGCCGGCTTCATCTTTCGCGACTGGCTGGCCCTGATAGCGGCCATGATTGCGGCGGGTGCAGGCGGTACATGGCTCGGCCTGCATTTGCTGAGACGCATGAGCGACCAGCATTTTGGTCGAATCTTCAACCTGGTGCTTACCCTGCTCGCCATTCGACTTGCCTGGGAAGCTGTTCACAACTGGCTGGCATGAGCCGCGGCGTGCAGGTATTTATGTTACAGAATGGCGCTGAGCGGCCGATAAACCCGGAGTGAAATGCGCGACAATGCATTCGCAAAATGCCAGGAACCGCCAATGAGCCCAACCGACACGCTGGATGAAGGAGTTGCAACGGAGCACTCAGCCCCGAAGGATCCGTTCGCCCGCGCCAAGCCGTCGGACTCCTACTGGGTCCAGTTAAAGCCGGTATTCAAGGCTCGCATCCTGGTGCATCCCGAACGCCTGGCCCAGATCGCTGTAACCCAGGAAAGTATCGCCTCGCTGGAATTGCTGCGCCTGCAGGTACGCTTTGAAGGAGAGCCGCTGCCGGAAACGGGCAACCGCATGGAAGTAATGGTGGACCACAAGCGCAAGCGCGTGCGCTTCGGCCCGGTGGACGGTGTGCAGATAGTGCCTGCCCAGCGTGGCCTGGCGACTTTCATGCTGGCCCAGCTGATTCACTGGTGCCAACGCTACTGCGGCGACTACGCCGTCACCCCCATTGCCCTGCACAACAGCGACTCTGCCAACGAAGACGCTCGCAGCGCACGCGACGCCATTCTCAGCCGTGCCGGTTTTACCATCACGCCGATCGAGGGTGAGCCCGGTGCTGCGCTGGCTCAGGCCAACCGGGTTAACGACCTGATAGGCAGCTGGAACACCGAACGCATACAGCCGCTGCAGATCAACACCCTACTGGCTCAACTGCGCGAAACCGAAGCCCTCAATCAGAAACAGGAAGGGCGAATCAACCAGCTGCAGGCCGCCATCGCCAGTTACAAACGCTCAGACTTGAGCAACCGCTTTGCCATCGGCTGTCTAATCGCCTTCTCGATCTTTCAGGCGTTGATGCTGCTGTGGGTCGTACTGCGCTGAGCCAGACGCCAGGAATGCTTACAGGCTCTCGGCAAACAGTGACTGGAAATGACGGCACTGCTCTGCACTCAGCACAAACACACCGTGCCCACCGTGCCGGAACTTGACCCACTCAAAATCCACCTCGGGCCATTCGGCCATCACATGGACCATGCTGTTGCCAACCTCGATCACCAGCACGCCATCCTCGGTCAGGTAGTCCGCCGCTTCCGCCAGCATCCGGCGCACCAGATCCAGTCCGTCGTCGCCGGCAGCCAGCCCCATCTCGGGCTCGTGGCGATACTCATCCGGCAGGGAATCCATATCTTCGGCATCCACGTAGGGCGGATTGCTGACGATCAGATCAAAGCGCTCACCTGCCAGCCCATCAAACCCGTCGGACCAGCGCGCCTCGACACGCTCGCCCAGCTCGTGCATCTCGATATTCTGCTCGGCGACCGCCAGTGCATCGGACGACAGATCCGCCAGCACCACCTCGGCCTCCGGGAAGGTATAGGCACAGGCAATGCCGATACAGCCGCTGCCGGTACACAGATCCAGAATGCGTTCGGGGTCGCGCTCCAGCCAGGGTTCAAAGCGGCTTTCAATCAACTCGGCAATCGGCGAGCGCGGCACCAGCACGCGGTCATCAACAATAAAATCCAGACCTGCAAAGCGTGCGTGACCGGTCAGATAAGCCGCCGGCATACGCAGACGAATACGCTCCTCAAGCAACGCTACCACCGCATCGCGCTCCTCGTCCGTGACCCGGCACTGCAGATAGTCCTGCGGGGTCTCCCAGGGCAGGTAAAGTGCATGCAGGACCAGCAGCCGCGACTCATCCCAGGCGTTGTCGGTGCCGTGGCCAAAAAACAGCTCGGCCTGATGGAAGCGGCTCACGCCCCAACGGACGAGATCCTGAATGCTCTGCAGCGCAGCGTGTTCGCTCATGGGTCAATCCTTGTCTGGTTCAGGCCGCCATTCTACCTTGCCGAGCGCCGACGACCAGCGGGCGGGGCAAAATCGGTAACAACGCCGCCAGCTCATTTGCATCCGGCTGCTGTTACACTTCGGTTTTTGCGCGATGATCAGCAGCATGACACAGGACTCCTTCTCCGACGACGATCTCGACCTGTTCCGGCAGGCCGTCAAGGGCACCAGGCCCATCAAGCACCAGCAGGCCGACGTTGGCAAACCGCCGCGCGACCGCGCCAACATTGCCGCAAGCCGCCAGCGCGCGACCGTCAGGCAGAACGAGGTGGTGGTCGATGGTTTGTCCGATCAGTTCGTGATCGACGTAGACCCGGAACAGGAACTGGCCTGGGCCTCCAATGGCGTGCAAGACTCCCAACTGCGCAAGCTGAAGCAGGCGCATATCCCGTTTGACGGCTCAATCGACCTGCACGGTCTGACGATCGAGCGCGCCCGCGAACAGCTCTGGGCATTTCTGGCCGAAGCGGTGAAGCAGGAAATCCGCTGTGTGCGCGTCACCCACGGCAAGGCCCGTCGCCTTGATGGCCGCAAACCGATGATGAAGAGCCACGTCAACACCTGGCTACGCCAGCACGACAGCGTCCTCGCGTTCGCCTCGTGCATACCGCGCCACGGCGGCACGGGCTCGGTCTATGTATTGCTGCGCAGAACCATGCTTGAAGGAAGGGATGACTGACAGGCAGCTGGAAGCTGGAAGCTGGAAGCTGGAAGCTGGAAGCTGGAAGAAAGGATGATGTGGTATCGCAACCAAGGCAAACGGTTCCTCGGCCGCTGACCGTGGACACGCCCGCAAGGCGCATCCACTAGCCTGTACATACCCCGCGATTACTCACCGAAACCGACGAAGTTAGCCACATCAGCCACTTCGCGCCGACGCGACACCACTGCGTTGGCCGGAAAACTCTCGTCCGGGTAACCCATCGCCACACAGATAATGATCACCTGATCATCCGGAATGCCAGCATGCTCGCGCACCACCGGCGAATGCATGATGCCCTGACTGTTCACCACACATCCAAGACCACGCGACCAGGCCGCGTTGACCAGGCCGTTCACCAGAGCGCCGCAGTCGAACTGGGCAATGTCGCCCTCGCGCAGCTGACGGTCGTAGGCCACCACGATGGACACCGGCGCATCAAACTGGCGGAAGCCACGCAGCACCCAGTCCTGACGCTTCTCCTTGTCGTCACGAGCAATGCCCATGGCTTCGAACAACTGCACGGCAATCTCGACCTGACGCTGACGGTGCAGCCCCTCATAACTCCCGGAATCGCGGGTTTCCTTTGAGGGCTTTACGCCGGTGACCATGCGCTCGGTATTCTCCGCGCGAATACGATCCAGCGGCTCGCCGGTCAGCACATGCAGGTGCCACGGCTGCGAGTTCATCGACGACGGCGCCCGGATCGCCAGACCAATAACCTCCTCCAGCACCGCGCGCGGAACCGGCTCAGGCTTGAATGCCCGGATACTGCGTCGACCCAGCACCACATCATCGTAATTCATTGTTGTTCTCCTACGACAAGTCCCGCCCGAAGCCCGTGCCTCGGCGCCATTGGGAGCGGACGTTAGCACAGCAGGCGGCGCAGCTGACGCGGGTCAGCAGGTTGAAATGGCGGGCTATCACATCGCTGGATAAAACAGAACAGGCTGACGGCGCCCCCAGGCACCATCACCATCCCCACCACTGCTGCACCTTCAGCACCGCGCGCCAGATCGCGCCCAGCAGCGAGGGAAACAACAGCGGAAACAACAGCGCGGCCAGGGCAAACGCAACAACAGTGACGAGCAGATAGCGGCTATCGAGGAAGCCACCCCAGTACGCCAGCTCCTTGTTGACGCCCAGCCAGATCAGCGCAGCCGTGGGAACAGAAAAGACCAGCGAGGCAAGCATGCTGAGCAGGCGCATTTGCGCAGAAGGGTTAGCGGCAGCGGGTTTGGACATACTCAACCAGTTTCATCCATGAATGACGAGCTCAATCATCAGCGATGACGCAGTCGCAGGCAATGCTCCGCACCCAGGCAATGCCCTGTGCTAGAGTAGCCACTCGAATCCAGCCCGGGTAAGCCTCATGTTTGTATACGTCCTCATCGCCTGCGACCGTCTTGATGAAAAGCAGGAAAAAAAGCTCAGGCAGAACCTGCCGGCGCTGCAAGCCGCCCTGCAGACCTATGCTGATGAGAACGCCGCGACCACGGTAACCCTGATCAACGACTGTGAAAGCGACGATTGCGAAGACTGGCAGCTGGGCATCAGCCAGCAAGTCAAGAAACCGCTTCACCTGAACCCGCCGGTAAACCTGTTCAACAGTCTCGCCGAGCAGTACGACATCAATTGCGAAGTGGGATTCATCGAAGACGATACCCGCGAAGCCGTCAGCTACTTCGGCAAGCACGAAGGGCGCGGCGAGGCCTTCCTGATCGCCGGATATCTGGGAATCTGACCCCAGCCCTGCGCAGGCCCGAACTCCATCAGCGCTGAAGCACTACACGATTGCGGCCTGCAGCCTTGGCTTCATACATGGCCCTGTCCGCACGGCCGATGGCGTCCTCGACCGGCATTGAGCCCGCCAACGCCGCCACCCCGAACGATGCCGTGACCTGAATATCGGCAAACTCGAAATCCAGCCGGGCGATGGAAAGTCGCAACCGATCCATGATCTCGCCCGCCTGTTCCACAGTGGTATCGGGCATGCAGACGATAAACTCCTCACCGCCATAGCGATAAATGCGGTCATAGGGCCGCAGATGCGCCTTGACGCACTGCACCACATCAACCAGGACCACGTCACCGGCTACGTGGCCATAGGTATCATTCACCTTCTTGAAGTGATCAAGGTCCAGTAGCGCCAGAGCACAAGCCTGCCTGCCCCGCTCCACCAGCGCCTGCTGTTTGCGCAGTTCCGTCAGCAAGCCCCGCCGCGTCTGAATTTCGGTAAGCGGATCACGGTTGTTGGCAACTTCGGCAAACCTGTCCCGGGCACTCAGCACCGATAACCGCATCGTCTCCCGGCAACGCTCAAAAAAGTCCCATTCTGCCGGCGGGATCACCAGGCCATCCGCCGACAGTTGCAGTAACTTCCGAGCCTCGCTATGTACCACCTCATGCGCCTTTTGCAGCGCAACGTACTCATCCCGGTCATCGAGCAGGCGAGCAGCGTCACCCGCCAGCCACTTGCCGAAGGAGCAATGCAAGTGCGCATCAACGCACAGATCCGCCCGCTCCGCAGGCACGTGCGCAATTAAAACCTTGAGCAGATTTCTAAACCACTGATCGTGAAGATAAATGGCGTGATCCAGCTCAAGAATACCCAACTGCAACTCATGATTGGTCAAGGCATCCAATGCGGTAACTCTCTCGGCAACAAATCCAGACAATCAACCGGAACAACCATGTGGCCTGTAAGCACTGTTTTTGGCAAGCGTCCCTCCTGGAGGCAGAGTATCCAAATGATGCTTCACAAGCTCAACCGCAGACACCAGCACCCGTCTTTTGCTAACCGTGTCCAAGCATAAACGCACGCAGCTGCCGCTCCTCGCGCATGACGCAAAGTACCAGAACCCGTTTTTCGTCCTCACGATAAAAAATACGGCACGGTGAGACCACTACCTCCCTGTATACCGAGTTGGGAAGCTCAGGCGGAACTCGACCGGACTGAGGAAATATTCCCAAACGCTCGATCTTGTCGAACACCTCTTGCACCAGCTCGCGTGCGGCGGCCGGGTTATCCAAAGCAATATACTCAGCGATGGAGTCAAGGTCTTGAACTGCAGGCTCTGTCCAGATTACCTCAGCCATTTGCTCATTTTCTCTCTGGCCTCGCGCTGGCTGTAAGTCCTTCCCTCGAGTACAGCTCGCTCCCCACGCGAGAGACCTTCAAGCAGCTCAATACGGCGCTGCATAAACTCGTAATCCTGCACGTCCACCAAGTATGCGGATGGTTTGCCATGCTCGGTTATCAGCACCGGCTCTTTCGACATGTGGAGATCTGCCAGAATCCTTGTCGCCTGACGTTTTAGGTTAGTAACAAGCTCGACTTTCATAGATTCACCCTGCCCCAAGCCAAAAGTGACACTATAGTATCACCACTCAAGCAAGGCAATTGCCGGTCGCCCCCTAGGAAAACCAGCCCACAGCGCGGCAGAGCAAAGCCAGATGGATTCACGCTCGGCTGCAGATTGACGGTCCGCTCAGACAACGAGCGACATAGGCTCAAGAATCCTTAACGAAAAGCTTCCGGAACAGACGCTCCGCCTCTTCGAGGCCGTCCGCAGTGAACTGGACGGACTTTGCCTTGCCGACCGGGTTCGCAATGAGGCCCTTTTCGTGGAGCCTGTTCATCGCCTGCCAATCAACGGATTTCCATGCCCGCGCGCCGTCATGCAAGGTCAGATACAACAATGCCAAAACGGCTTCATCGATTTTCTCTTGATCGATTTCCATAGATCCCCCTCGGATGAGGGCTTTCAATGCCCCGCTCACATGCCGGTTTGGAGCCGCGAAGCGGCAGAAACGCGGTCGCTGGCAGCCGTTGGTTATGCTCTCACTCAGGTGCTAGAGCATGTATAAGACTCAATACCCATACACACAGGTGCAAAATGAGGCCTAACGCGCGGCTTTGGGGCGGCCTTGTAGCCGCGAAGCGGCGGAAAGGCTGTCCCAGCCCCGAAGAGGCGACAACAGCCGTTTGTTATGTGTAACTACCACGACTCTTGGACTATGACTCGGCCAGTGCTATCTCTTTGGGTTACATGTTGAGTTCTCTTGAATCCGTTCAGGGACATATGATCTTCATGCTCAACTGATCCGACAACTTCCCCCTTTTCGTTCAAGATTGAATAGGTATCTATCTCTGTTTGGCCCATAGTCCCCTTGCTACGCGAGCCTTCAAGCTTCAATGAATCTCCAGCCTGAAGCTTCAGTTTTGACTTCATTTGAAATCCTTCCTATTGACAGTTTAATTGCAGAATACGTAACCAGAGGAGGTAGCCGTACACATTCGTTGACCGCCTCCAAAATTAACCAAGTAGTGATTCGATTGGTTTTCTGGCAAGCCAAAGGTAACCTGCCCACTTGGCATGATTGTGGAAGGCTGGTTGTATGTTGGCAAATTATTTCCAATAGATGCGGCTGATTGACTCATTCCGACCAGGGCAGCTTGCCGAGCTTGGGAAATACTTCTGTACTGTCGGAGTACGTTATCTGTCATTCGAGGGAATTGGGATGAAATCTCACTACAGCCAGACAGATATTCATCTGGAAAATAGGCATCCAGCTGTGATTTCGTATTTTGATATGTCTCTTCATATAATTTCTTGTTGTAAACGGAAACTGAATACAGCTGACTAACAGCATATCCATAAGCATAAACAGATGCCCCGGGAGCCAATCCTTTTTCAACACAGCTCATCGCAATTGCCATGGCCTGTGCTTGGCCTGTCACGTCATGGTCCGCAAATCGATAATGAGGAAGCATGCTAGGGATGGTCTGAAGTAGTTGTGTATTTCTGGCTGACTTCAGCCCCTGCCGATTTTAAAAGCGGCAAATCGATCAAAAACGCTCAGATCACCCGCTTATTTCTGTGTTTTTAGCCGCCGCGAGCACCTCGCGGCAGCCATTTT
>NZ_JBSXON010000050.1:0-135089 GCF_056859475.1 Halopseudomonas sp. L-58 | reverse complement strand
AGTCGGGTGGAAATAGGCCAAAATGGCCAGAGTTGAAGGCGATTTGCGGAGCAATGTCGCCAAGAACAGGTTCGCTGCATCAAAAATTCAGTTGATCGACACCGGTAATGCGCAAATCTGAATTGATCAGCGATTCCTTAGCCGATTTGGTGGAGCGATACGGCTGATTGATCAGCGACATGTTTGGTACGGCCGCTACGCTGGGCGCCCGTTTCACTGCAACTTGGCGCTCGACAGTCTCGCTACTGACGGCAGTAATAGTTGCGCTAGCACCACTGTGGCTGGAGGTCCACTGACGGCTTTGGCCATCAGCTGAATATTGGAGGGCTTGCTGGGTCTGTTGCGCGAGTGCCTGACGATCCCGCTCGTCCAGCTTGGAGCCAATTGTTTTGCCAAGATAGCCACCGGCAAGTGCGCCCGCAATGATGGCGGCGGTGCGACCGTTGCCATCGCCCACTTGGCTGCCAAGCAGCGCTCCGGCGGTTACGCCAATGAGTGTTCCAATGTTTTCCTTGTTGGCCCACTGATTTTCAGACAGGTTTGCGCAGCCTGCGCTGGTGGCGATTGCAGTGCCGAGGGTGATGGCGAGGGAAATCCGATTTGCTTTCAAAGGCCTGGTCCTGTGCGTATGTATGATCAATGCGAACAGGGGAAGGATAGGCAGGCTCCTGCTGCCGGCGATCATCCCTGAGCGCGGCATTATTATCTATAAAATGTAGTGGCAAAACAATGGCGTCAATACTATGGCGACCCCAGCTGAAGTCGCTTGTTTATTGACGGCTGCGCCTCGCGCAGCCGCTATCGGCGCGCGAGGCTTACTCATCCTCCCAGCGCGCATCCCGTTTGGTGATGCACTGAGCCAGCAGGCCTTCCAGCGAGGTCTGCAGGTCCTGCATGAAGGCGTTGCTGTCTTCACCCGGCAGCAGTGCTTCACCAATCACCACATCGGCATTGAACGGCACGATCATCGAGCCGCCCTTGGGCAGGGCGCGCCCAAGGCCGTGCATGGCAATCGGCACCACCTGAGTGCCGGCGTGGCTGCGGGCGAGGTGGTAGACACCCTTGCGCAACGGCTGCAGCTGCTCCGGGTCGCCGCGACTGCCCTCGGGGAACAGCAGCAGAATCTGACCATCGGCCAGCGCCTGCTGGCACTGCTCGAACACCTGATCCTTGTCGACCTGACCCTGCCGATCCAGCGGAATGATGCCGATCAGGTTCAGCGACAGCCAACTGGTGAAGCGGTTGCGCAGGAAATAATCCGCTGCCGCCACCGGGCGTACCCGGTGCAACTCGCCAAGCGGATACAGGGCCATCAATACAAGGGTGTCCAGGTGGCTGTTGTGGTTGGCGGCCAGGATCGCCGGGCCGTGGCTCGGCAGGCGTTGCTTGTTGTAGATGTTCAGGCCAAGCAGCAGGTACACCACGGGCTTGACGATCAGCAGAAAGAACAGCTGTTTGGGCAGGCGCTTGATCACGGACATGGCGGCCTCAGTAGGTGGTGTAAACGAGGAAGTGGAAGAACAGCGGCGCGGTATACATCAGGCTGTCGATACGGTCGAGGATGCCGCCGTGGCCCGGAATCAGCTGGCTGGTGTCCTTGATGCGCAGGTCACGCTTGACCGCCGATACGGTCAGGTCGCCGATGAAGCCGGCCAGACCGATCAGCAGGCCTGCGGCCAGTCCGAGACCCCAGCCGATTGGCGTCAGCCAGGGAGCCAGCACGGCGCCGAGCAGGGTGGTGGTGGCGACGCCGCCGAGAAAACCGGCCCAGGTCTTGTTCGGGCTGATTGCCGGGACAATCTTGCGGTTGCCGAACTTCTTGCCCCAGATGTACTGGGCCACGTCGTTGAACTGGGTCAGGAACACCAGATACAGCACCAGACCTACACCACCGCCCGCTGGGTTTTCATCGGCGGGCAGCATCAGCAGATAGGCGACATGGCTGATGGCGAACACCGTGGTCATGGTTGCCCACTGATAGGATCCGACCGCGCGAATGAAGCCCTTGGTTTCACCCAGCATCAAGAGGCCGAAGGGAATGAGCAGGAACAGGTAGACGGGAATGAAGACGATAAACATCCCGTACCAGCCTAGTCCAACCCAGTAGTACTGCAGCGGTACGGCCAGATACAGCGCGAGGATCAGGCGGCGGTCGGTGACGCGGACCGGCAGGATCGAGAAGAATTCACGCAGGGCGATAAAGCTCAGGATGGTGAAGAAGACCAGCGAGGCGGTGGGGCCAATCATCAGTGCGGTAAACACCACGCCGACCATTACCCACCAGGAGTTGATGCGCTGTTTCAGCTCCAGATAGCCGTCGTCGCTCAGGCGCGGGCGCAGGATCAGTTGGGTGATGCTGGCGATCACCAGCATGGCGACCACCACCAGCATGGCGTTCAGGGTATTGGGTGTGAGGTCGAGCATGAAGGGCAGGCCGATATCCATTATTCAATCCCCCGGCGTTGCAGGCGTAGATAGGCGCCGATCAGACGGCGCAGCACCGTCAGGCCGCTGCCGACGGCGATGACAATCAGGCTGACCCACAGAATCAGCCCCGGGTGCTGCCACAACGGATCAAACGCCGATAGCACGCAGGCGCCGGTCAGCAGGGCCATGCGTTGCTGCTTGGCCATCGGCCCGCGAAAGTCGGCTGGCAGCCCGAGCGAGACACCGAGTACGCGTACATAGGCGGTCATCACGGCCAGCAGTGCGCCAAGCCAGGCCAGCCACTGGGCCGACTCGAAACTGGGCAGGGCAAAGCCGCAGGCAACGATCAGCAGCGGATCGGCAATGCGATCCGGGACATCGTTGAACAGCTCGCCCGCCGGCGTCTGCTTGCCGCCCTCCATCGCCACCATGCCGTCGAACAGGTTGCACAACAGGCGCAGCTGGATGCACAGGGCGGCGACGATCAGCCAGATCGAGCGCTCGCCGCCCGCCTGCTGACCGGACCAGACGAGCGCAGCCGCACCGGCCAGTGCGCAGATCACACTGAGCACGGAAATCTGATTGGGGGTAACGCTGCGCTGGCTGAGCCAGGCGGCGAAGCGGGTCATGATCCGCTGATCGCGGATCTTCAGTGGGCGGCGATTGCTGGTCATGGTGTCTCGTTGTTGAGGGTGAGGGTGAGGGCGCGGGCCTGGCGATGCAGGCGCACGCTCAGAAACAGGCAGTAGGCAAAGGCCATGCTGCTCGGAGGAATGATGGTTTGCCAGAGCGCGGGCGTTTGATGCCAGCGGTGCAGCAGGAAGAGCAGGGCAAAGCTGGCGCTGACGATGATCAGCGCCGGCAGCAGTACGCGCAGTGGATTATCCGGCAGACGGCGAAACAGTGTAGTGACGGCCATGGCCATCAGCAGGGTGAGGATGCCGCTGAAGGTACCTTGCAGCAGGCCGGCCATCAGCGCATGTGACGTATCGTTGTGCCAATTGGCAAACAGGGCCCAGGCGCCCCAGATCAGGAAGGCGAGCAGCGCTGCGACCAGACGGCCGCGCCAGCTGTTGGCGTTATCCGGGGTTGTTGCAGACATGTACGCTCCCTGTCACTGCACGACGCCGGCACAGGCCGGGTGGGGGAGAATAACCCGATGACGTCAGGCAGGCGAGCCCTGCTCTGCACTGATGTGAAGCAGCGCAAGACTCTTTGTGGTGGGCACGGTTGACACAGCTCAGTAGGGCGGGGCGTTGCCGCAATCGCTGGATTGCCAGCGGCTGATCTGCCGATGAGACAGGGTTACCTCGCCATCGCCGGGGCCGGCATCCGGGCCGAGTAAGCCGGCCGGCAGCGCATAGGCGCCCTGGCCATTGAAAGTAGAGCGCATTTCAGTGCTGGAGAGCATTTCAATTGTGCCGCTCATGTCGCCGGTGAACCCGTCAGGATCGTTGCAGCGACCGGTGAACTGCAGGGCGTCAGCGCTGGACTGGCTGATCTTGAAGTCGCATTTGGGCATATTCTCCCGTGCATCGCGCAGCAGGGCTTGCGGGTCGGTCAGGGTTTTTGCAATGTCGGCTGTAATGCATTGGCGCTCCCCAACCTGTTCTTCAGTACCGAGCATTTCCTCGGCCATGGCCCGTTGCTCCGGAGGGAGGCTGTTGAGCATGTTGGTGCGCATCTCGCGCATACGCGCCTGCATATCGACACCGTTGATCAGGGTGGTACTTTCGCTGATCCACAGGCCCGGTTTTGGCGAGGTGTCGAGCTGCTGGGCGCAGAGCAGGGCAGGAGCAAGGGCGAGGGTGGAGAGCAGTGCAAGCCGTGGCAGAGTCATGAAACGGTCCTTGTGACGTAAATACCTTCAAGGACTATAGCCGCTGATGAAGCTGCTGTGCAGCGTTGATGATGCGGGGCGTGATCGTTGCACAAAAAAACGGGGGCGCATGGCCCCCGTTTCGTTTTCGACCTCAGCGTGGGCCGAGCAGTGCCGGCTTTTCGCGCTGCGGGCGGCCACCCGGTTTGCCTTTGGCGGGTTTACGATCCTCGACCTCCGGCTCAATGCGGTTGCCGAGTGCCTGACGGCGGCGTTCGATAGCGACCGGATCTTCCGGAGCATGAATGCCCGGCATTACCCGTGGCTGGCCGGCTGCGCGCTGTCGTTGCTGATGCGGACGTTGCTCGCCGCGCTGGCGGTCGTCGCGACGCTGGCCGCGTGGCTGGCCGTTTCCGCCGTTACCCTTGCCGCCGTTGCCGGCATTCCCGCCGTTCGCGCGGGTGCCTTGGCCTTGGCCTTGCGATTGGCCCTGGCCTTGGCTGGTGCGTTTGGCGGTCTGGCCACCCTGGCCGCGGTTGTTGCGCGCACCGCCATTGCTGTTGCTGCGCGCGTTCTGGCCACGCGGGCGCTCGCTGCGTTCGCCACGCTCACGCTCCGGGCGATCACTGTTCAGTTCGGCTTGGGCCGGCGGCTCGAAGCCCTCCAGTGAGCCCTCCTCGATGCGCTGCCTGGTCATGCGCTCAATCGAACGCAGCAGCTTGTCCTCGTCCGGGCTGACCAGCGACACCGCTTCGCCGCTGCGACCGGCACGGCCGGTGCGGCCGATGCGGTGGACGTAGTCTTCCGAGACGTTGGGCAGTTCGAAGTTGATCACGTGGGGCAGCTGATCAATGTCCAAGCCGCGGGCGGCGATATCGGTAGCTACCAGAATGCGCAGGGTGTTGGCCTTGAAGTCGGCCAGTGCCTTGGTGCGTGCGCTCTGGCTCTTGTTGCCATGAATCGCCGCCGCTGGCAGACCGTTCTTGACCAGGTACTCGGCCAGACGGTTGGCTCCGTGTTTGGTGCGGGTAAAGATCAGCACCTGTTCCCAGGCGCCCTGGGTGATCAGATGGGCGACCAGCGCACGCTTGTGGCCGGCAGCAACGCGGTAGACCTTTTGATTGATGCGCTCGACGGTGGTATTCGGCGGCGTGACTTCGATACGCGCCGGGTTGTCGAGCAGCTTGTTGGCCAGATCGGTGATGTCTTTCGAGAAGGTCGCGGAGAACAGCAGGTTCTGACGCTTGGCCGGCAGTTTGGCGATGACCTTCTTCACGTCATGGACAAAGCCCATGTCGAGCATGCGGTCGGCTTCGTCCAGCACCAGTACCTCTACCTGCGACAGATCGACAGCCTTCTGACCGACCAGGTCAAGAAGGCGGCCCGGGCAGGCAACCAGAATATCGAGGCCGGGAGCGATGGCTTTCATCTGCGGGTTGGCGCCAACGCCACCAAAGATGCAGGTGGACTTGAGTGGCAGCTCGGTAGCATAGGCGCGAATGCTGTCGTGCACCTGAGCTGCCAGCTCACGGGTCGGGGTAAGTACCAGCACGCGAACCTGTTTGGCGCCCGGGCGCTTGCCGGCGGGCTCGCCAGCGGGGAATAGACGTTCGATAACCGGAAGTGCAAAACCGGCGGTCTTGCCGGTACCGGTCTGTGCCGCAACCATCAGGTCGCGGCCTTCGAGAACAGCCGGAATCGCTTGCAGCTGAACCGGGGTGGGCGTGGTGTAACCAGTGGCTGCCACGGCGCGTACCAACGCGTCCGACAGGCCCAAGGAGGCAAAGGACATTCAGAATAACCCTGTGATGGCCGTTGCGAACGTGCAGAGGGCAGCGGGCAGGTGTCTGGCACCGTGCGGCTGCCGCGTGTCCGTGCGGCCTGGAATGAAAGAAAGCAGTGTGTGACGTCGCACGCGCGCTACAAGGGCTCAGCGACACCGGCGCTTGGCAATGGCGTACGGGAAATGCCCCGGACAGACCGTGCCGAACAGTCGATTGGTGCTTGAGCGCTCGCCCTGAGTGACTGTCGCGGTCAACCGCTCTCTGCGTGGCGGTGGTGCGACGGGTCCTGGCATGTCTTCGATAGTGCGCCTGATGCGCAGTTGATCGGAAGGCCAGAGAGCATGCGGAGTTGTTCAGTGCTTCCTGAAGCCCGGCGAGTATAACAGAAAGGGAGCCGCCGCATAGTGCCGACTGGCAGGCGCTGCCTGACTATTGCAGACCATAGCGATACAGCAGGTGCAGGTAGTCGTCCGACTGCTTGAATTGCTGCAATGCCTCGCTGAAGCGCTTTGCGAGGTCGGCCAGCGCCGGCGTTCGCGCGAATGCCAGGTAGAGCTCGCCGCTGCTCAGTTGAGTGTCATGGTGGGCGATCCGATCATTCAGTCCGAGTTGTCTGATGGTGTACAGGCCGACCCTGCGGTTGATCGGCAGCATGTCGACGCGACCATGCTCCAGCATCAGCAGACAGGCTTCGATTGCAGGACAGGGCCAGCGCTCGAAGTAGTTGGCGGCCTTGAACTCATCGTTTCCGTAACTGTAACCGGCGGAGATACCGATACGCAGACCGCGTAGGTCTTCGATTCGGGTGAACGGAAATGGCTGGCTCTTGCGATAGAACAGCACTGTCTCGCTGTGGGAAAGCGGCTCGCTGGGGTAGTGGTACGTCTGGCGGCGCTGGTCGTTGATGCCTATATCGAGAATGGCGTCGGCATTGCCCTCGCGCACCTCATGCTGGGCCCGCTTCCAGGGCATCATTCGCCATTTGGGGTCATAGCCCAGCTCACGCAGCAGCCTGTCGCTGACCTCGTAGTCGATGCCACGGATAGTGTTGTTCTCTTCAAATACGTAGGGTGGCCATGGCTCGCTGACAATGGTCAGCTGTTCGGCTTTGAGTGGGCTGGCTGACAGTGCCAGGGCGACGGCCAGAAGGCCATGAAATCGGTTCATGGCCGCAGTCTAGCGTGCTTTTGCGGTGCTCGCATGTTCGGGCTGCCGGGGTCGCCGGTAGCCCGTCCGGCTCAGCGATCGCCCTGCAGATTGCGCACAACGGCAAGGCTGGGTTCGGCCTGGTTGAGGGTGTAAAAGTGCAGGCCGGGCGCACCGCCATCGAGCAGGCGCTCGCACAGCTGACTGATCACCTCGGTACCGAAGGCGCTGATGCTGTCGCTGTCGTCACCGTAGGCTTCCAGCTGCTTGCGGATCCAGCGCGGAATCTCGGCGCCGCAGGCGTCGGAGAAGCGTGCCAGCTTGGTGTAGTTGGTGATCGGCATGATGCCTGGAATGATCGGGATGTCGATCCCTGCCTGGCGCACCCGGTCCACGAAGTGGAAGTAGCAGTCGGCGTTGAAGAAGTACTGGGTGATCGCGCTGTCGGCACCGGCGCGGGCCTTGCGGATAAAGTTCTGCAGATCGGTTTCAAAGTTCGGCGCCTGCGGGTGCGATTCCGGGTAGGCGGCGACTTCGATGGTGAAGTGATCGCCGGTCTCGGCGCGGATGAACTCGACCAGCTCGTTGGCGTAGCGCAGCTCGCCGCTGGCGTGACCCATGCCGGAGGGCAGGTCGCCGCGCAGGGCGACGATGCGCTGGATGCCGTTGGCACGGTAGTCGTTGATCAGGGTGCGCAGGTCTTCGCGCGAGTCGCCGACGCAGGACAGGTGCGGTGCGGTCGGAACCTTCACCTCGCCGTCCAGCTGCAGCACGGTGCGGCGGGTGCCGTCACGGGTGGATCCGCCGGCACCGTAGGTGACGGAAAAGAATTCAGGGCCTGCCGCAGCCAGGGTCTGGGCGGTGGCGAGCAGTTTTTCGTGGCCGGCTTCGGTCTTGGTCGGGAAGAACTCGAAGCTGATGGGGGCGTTGGTCGTCATTATCTCTCTACTCTTGGAAGGGCGTCAGCTTCAAGCCTCAAGCTGCAAGCGGCAAGCAACCCCCGGAAACCCGTGCCCGCCAGCGAGGCGGGCAGGGCTCTTGAGGCTTGCAGCTTGCGGCTGACAGCTATCAATAGCGATAGCTGTCGGGCTTGAACGGGCCTTCGACGGTGACGCCGATGTAGTCGGCCTGGGTCTTGGTCAGCTGGGTGACGACGCCACCGAAGCCCTTGACCATTTCCAGTGCGACTTCTTCGTCCAGCTTCTTCGGCAGCACTTCAACGGTCAGCGCGGCGGCCTTGTCGGCTGCAGACAGATCGGCGAACTTGCGCTCGAACAGGTGGATCTGTGCCAGCACCTGATTGGCGAAGGAGCCGTCCATGATCCGCGAGGGGTGGCCGGTGGCGTTACCCAGGTTCACCAGACGGCCTTCGGCCAGCAGGATCAGGTAGTCGTCGTTGGTGGCGTCAACGGTCTTGCCGGTGCGGTGAATCTTGTGCACCTGCGGCTTGACCTCTTCCCAGCCCCAGTTGGCGCGCATGAAGGCGGTATCGATCTCGTTGTCGAAGTGACCGATGTTGCAGACCACCGCGCGTTTCTTCAGTGCTTTCAGCATGCCGGCGTCACAGACGTTGGCGTTACCGGTGGTGGTGACGATCAGGTCAATCTTGCCCAGCAGCGCGGCGTCGATGCAGGCGTCGGTGCCGTCGTTGATGCCGTTGTGGTACGGGGAGACGACTTCGAAACCGTCCATGCAGGCCTGCATGGCGCAGATTGGGTCGATTTCGGTGACCTTGACGATCATGCCTTCCTGGCGCAGCGACTGTGCAGAACCCTTGCCCACGTCACCGTAACCGATGACCAGCGCCTGCTTGCCGGATAGCAGGTGGTCGGTACCGCGCTTGATCGCGTCGTTCAGGCTGTGGCGGCAGCCGTACTTGTTGTCGTTCTTGCTCTTGGTGACCGAGTCGTTGACGTTGATTGCCGGGACCTTCAGGGTGCCCGCTTTCAGCATGTCGAGCAGGCGGTGCACGCCGGTGGTGGTTTCTTCGGTGATGCCGTGGATCTTGTCCAGCATCGCCGGGTATTTCTTGTGCAGGATTTCGGTCAGGTCGCCGCCGTCGTCCAGCACCATGTTGGCGTCCCACGGCTGACCGTCCTTGAGGATGGTCTGCTCGATGCACCATTCGTACTCTTCTTCGGTCTCACCCTTCCAGGCAAATACCGGGATGCCGGCGGCAGCGATCGCAGCAGCGGCCTGATCCTGGGTTGAGAAGATGTTGCAGGAAGACCAGCGTACTTCGGCGCCCAGGGCAGTCAGGGTTTCGATCAGTACGGCGGTCTGGATGGTCATGTGGATACAGCCCAGAATCTTGGCACCCTTGAGCGGCTGCTCGCCGGCGTACTTGCGGCGCAGGCCCATCAGCGCGGGCATTTCCGACTCGGCGATGATGATCTCGCGGCGGCCCCAGTCGGCCAGGCTGATGTCGGCGACCTTGTAGTCGGTAAAGGCGTTATTGATCACGGCACTCATCTGATTTCTCCATTCGTGGTTGCGAATGGGCGCGGTTAAATGTCGCACGCCCCGGACGAGCCTGGCAGCGGCTGGAGCCGCTGCTGCAGCGCCCCTCGTCCGGGGCTGAAGTTACCCGGTCAGGCTGTTCGCACAGGAACACGCCTTGGCCGGAATCGGTTCAGAGGCGATACTGTCGCCCCTCCTGTATGTCGTCTGGATGAAACATGATCGCTGTTCCATACCGAAAACTCGTTGTCGCCCTGTTGCTCGGCGCGGCTTTGGCCGGCTGCAACAATGAACCTGACCCCAACTCGCACGAAGGCAAGCGCCAGGCGCTGTTCAAACAGATGCTGCGCCAGACCGAGCCGATGAGCGGCATGCTGACCGGGCGCGTTACCCCCAGCATGGGCGAGTTCATGAACAAGGCCGATACCCTGGCCCAGCTCGCCGATCAGCCCTGGGAGCACTTCCCGACCCCGGGCGATGACCCCGAGCCGAACCGCACCAAGGACACCGTCTGGTCCGATCCCGAAGGCTTTGCCCTGGCCATTGATGACTTCAAGGCCAAGGTCGCCGACCTGCATGCCGTTACCTCTGTCGGCATCAAATCCCTGGACCAGGCAGCTGATGAGCTGCGTGCGGTCCAGCAGTCCTGCAAAAGCTGTCATGACAGCTATCGCCAATAAACCCAGCTGGAAGCCTTAAGCTGGAAGCTTCAAGCAGTCCGAGTTGTATTGGGCTGCTTCTATCGGTCTGCCCGGCGCTTGATAGTGCTGGGCGTAGATCCACGCTGACTTGGCTTCCAGCTTCCAGCTTCCAGCTTCCAGCTTCCAGCCGCTACGCCGTCAGGCGTCCGCGCGCAGCGCGTCGGCCTTGTCTGTTTTCTCCCACGGGAAGGCGGTGAAGGTGTCACCCTTGACGGTCATCTCGAACGGGTTGCGGCCGAAGTGGCCGTACGCGGCGGTCGCGCGGTACATCGGGTGCAGCAGGTCGAGCATGCGGGTGATCGCATACGGGCGCAGATCGAAGTGCTGACGCACCAGCTGGATGATCTTCTCGTCGCTGATCTTGCCGGTGCCGAAGGTATTGATCGATACCGAGGTCGGCTGCGCCACGCCGATGGCGTAGGAAACCTGAATCTCGCACTTGTCGGCCATGCCGGCAGCGACAATGTTCTTGGCGACGTAGCGGCCGGCGTAGGCGGCGCTGCGGTCAACCTTGGACGGATCCTTGCCGGAGAACGCGCCGCCACCGTGACGCGCCATGCCGCCGTAGGTGTCGACGATGATCTTGCGACCGGTCAGGCCGCAGTCGCCCACCGGGCCGCCGATGACGAACTTGCCGGTCGGGTTGATGTGGTACTGGGTGGCGGCGTGCAGCAGTTCGGCCGGGATCACCTTTTTGACGATCTCTTCCATCACCGCTTCGCGCAGGTCCGCCTGGCTGATGTCCGGGTTGTGCTGGGTCGACAGCACGATGGCGTCGATACCGGTGACGATGCCGTTCTCGTAGCGGCAGGTGACCTGCGACTTGGCGTCCGGGCGCAGCCAGCCGAGGCTGCCGTCCTTGCGCGCTTCAGCCTGACGCTCGACCAGACGGTGAGCGAAGGTAATCGGGGCCGGCATCAGCACGTCGGTTTCGTTGCTGGCGTAGCCGAACATCAGGCCCTGGTCACCGGCGCCCTGATCTTCCGGCTTCTGGCGGTCAACGCCCTGGGCGATGTCCGGCGACTGCTTGCCGATGATGTTGATCACGCCGCAGGTGGCGCCGTCGTAGCCGACGTCCGAGGAGGTGTAGCCGATGTCGCAGATGACGCCGCGCACCAGGTCTTCGAGGTCGACCCAGGCGCTGGTGGTGATTTCACCGCCGACGATGGCAACACCGGTCTTGACCATGGTTTCACAGGCGACCCGGGCAAATTTGTCTTCGCTCAGGATGGCGTCCAGAACGGCGTCGGAAATCTGGTCAGCCAGTTTGTCCGGATGGCCTTCGGACACGGATTCGGAGGTGAAAATCGAGTAATCGCTCATGGGTCTTTCCTGTCCTCGGGAGAAGGGGATTCGGGTTTGGCCAGCTGCAGCAGTTGCAGCTGAAAGCCGTTACGCAGGCCGATGTACTGGCTGTTGCCCGGACGCAGTCCGGCAGCCTCGGCCCAGCGCGCAATATCATCCTGGTCAAAGCCTAGCCACAGATCGCCGCAGCTGTCGCGTACCCAGCTCTGGTCGTGGCTGCACAGCTCGGTCAGCACCAGGCTGCCACCGGGTTTGAGCAGTGCGGCAAAGCGCTTGAGCGCTTCAGCCGGCGCCGGCATGTGGTGCAGCACCATGTTGCAGACCACGCAGTCAGCCAGCGGCAATTGCTGCGGCAGCAGGGCGTCGGCGAGCAGGCAGTCCACGTTGTCGAGGCCCGCGTCCTGACACTGCTGGCGCGCGCGCTCAAGCATGGCCTCGGCGTTGTCGAGTCCGACCACGCGCTCGAAGCGGCTGGCCAGGCTGGGCAGAAAGCCGCCTTCGCCCGGACCAATCTCGATGGCCAGTTGCCGGGCCGGCAGCGGCAGGGCGTCGATCAGGGTCAGCAGCGGCTCGCGGTAGATGCCAAAGTGGGCGATCAGGTCCTGCTGCGCCGGGGTGCCATCGGCAAAACGGGCAAAGAACTGGCGTGACAGCTCTGCACGCTGGGCGTGCACTGCAGCAATGGCTTGCTGCAGTTGGGCGTCATCCGGCTGGCTGTCGAGTTCGTTCAGCAGTTGGCTGTGCAGCCGATGCCAGGGCTGTTCAGTGACCGGCAGGCTGCGACGGTAAAAGATCGAGTTGCCTTCGCGGCGCGTGCTCACCAGCCCTGCGTTTGCCAGCACCTTGAGGTGGTGGCTCATGCCGGACTGGCGCATGCCGAAGATCTGCGCCAGTTCCAGCACGCCGAACGAGTCGCTGCGCAGCACCCGCAGGATATCCAGCCGCAACACATCGCCAGCGGCCTTGCAAAAGGCGGCCAGGTCGTCGGTCTGACTGGGGGTGGCGGGAAGGTGCGCAATCTGGTTCATGTGGCGCAGTTTAGTTTTGATCGGGCGTCGCCGCAACGGCTATATCAAAAAACTTTGATATAGGCCCCTCCGTTCGTCCGGCGAGCGAACGATAACTGCACTCGGAACGGTGTTTTCATTGCCCGAAACGGCCGTTTGCGCGAAAATGCCCGCCTTCTTTTCCCGGCCAGCCGCGTGTTGCGGCAAACGCCCCATGCCTTGCCAACCACAGGAGTTGTTCATGCCCAGTCGTCGTGACCGTGCCAATGCCATTCGTGCCCTCAGCATGGATGCCGTGCAGAAAGCCAACAGCGGCCACCCCGGTGCGCCCATGGGTATGGCGGATATCGCCGAAGTGCTGTGGCGCGACTATCTGAAGCACAACCCGGCCAACCCGAATTTCGCCGACCGCGACCGCTTCGTGCTGTCCAACGGTCACGGCTCGATGCTGATCTACTCGCTGCTGCACCTGACTGGCTACGACGTCAGCATTGACGACATCAAGAACTTCCGTCAGCTGCACAGCAAAACGCCGGGCCACCCGGAATACGGCTACACCCCGGGCGTTGAAACCACCACCGGCCCGCTGGGGCAGGGCATTGCCAATGCCGTGGGCATGGCGATCGCCGAGAAGGTGCTGGCTGCGCAGTTCAACCGTGAAGGTCACGAGGTTGTCGACCACAACACCTACGTGTTCCTCGGCGACGGCTGCATGATGGAAGGCATCTCTCACGAAGTCTGTTCACTGGCCGGCACCCTGGGTCTGGGCAAGCTGGTTGCGTTCTACGACGACAACGGCATCTCCATCGACGGTGAAGTCGAAGGCTGGTTTACCGACGACACGCCCAAGCGCTTCGAGTCCTACGGCTGGCAGGTGATCCGCAATGTCGACGGCCACGATGCCGACGAGATCAAGACCGCCATTGAGACCGCACGCAAGAATACCGAGCAGCCGACCCTGATCTGCTGCAAGACCATCATCGGTTTCGGTTCGCCGAACAAGCAGGGCAAGGAAGAGTGCCACGGCGCAGCACTGGGCGAGGCGGAAATCGCCGCTACCCGTGAAGCGCTGAACTGGCCGCACGCCCCGTTCGAAATCCCGGCTGACATCAAGGCCGAGTGGGACGCCCACGAGGCCGGCGCCAAGGCCGAAGCCGCCTGGAACGACAAGTTTGCCGCCTATCAGGCTGCCTTCCCGGAACTGGCTGCCGAGCTGCAGCGTCGTCTGGCTGGCGATCTGCCGGCTGACTTCAGCGCCAAGGCCGATGCCTACATCGCCGAAGTGGTTGCCAAGGGTGAAACCATCGCCAGCCGCAAGGCCAGCCAGAACACCCTGAACGCCTTTGGCCCGCTGCTGCCGGAAATGCTCGGCGGCTCCGCTGACCTGGCCGGCTCCAACCTGACCCTGTGGAAGGGCTGCAAGGGTGTCGAGGCGGCTGACGCCTCAGGCAACTACCTGTTCTACGGTGTACGCGAATTCGGCATGACCGCGATCATGAACGGTATCGCCCTGCACGGCGGCTTCGTGCCCTACGGCGCGACCTTCCTGATCTTTATGGAATACGCTCGCAATGCCGTGCGCATGTCGGCACTGATGAAGCAGCGCGTAATCCACGTCTACACCCACGACTCCATCGGTCTGGGCGAAGACGGCCCGACCCACCAGCCGATCGAACAGCTGGCCAGCCTGCGCGGTACGCCGAATCTGGACACCTGGCGTCCGGCCGACGCGGTTGAGTCGGCGATTGCCTGGAAATACGCGCTGGAGCGTGCCGACGGCCCGAGCGCGCTGATCTTCTCGCGTCAGAATCTGCCCCATCAGGAGCGCGATGCCGAGCAACTGGCCAACGTTGCTCGCGGCGGTTACGTGCTGAAGGACTGCGACGGCGAGCCTGAACTGATCCTGATCTCGACCGGCTCCGAAGTCGGCCTAGCGGTCAACGCCTGGGCTGCCCTGACCGAACAGGGCCGCAAGGTGCGCGTGGTGTCCATGCCGTCGACCAGTGTGTTCGACCAGCAGGACGCCGCCTACAAACAGTCGGTACTGCCGCTGGAAGTGGGTGCTCGCATCGCCATCGAAGCCTCCCACGCCGACTTCTGGTACAAGTACGTCGGCCTCGACGGCCGCATCATCGGCATGCAGAGCTTCGGCGAATCCGCCCCGGCTGCAGCGCTGTTCGAGGAATTCGGTTTCACCCTCGACAACGTGCTGGCAGCGGCTGAAGAGCTGTTGGAAGACTAAACCAGCGGCAAGCCTCAAGCCTCAAGCTGCAAGTGGCGCTCTGCCTGCTTGCAGCTTGCAGCTTGCAGCTTGCAGCCAGGCGGAGCCTGCTGTTATGTCCCACCCGCGTCCCTATAAAATCGCTCTGAACGGCTACGGCCGGATCGGTCGCTGCGTGCTGCGCGCGCTGCACGAGCGCGGTGATCTGGATGTGCAGGTGGTGGCGCTGAATGATCTGGCCGACCGTGACAGTATTGAATACCTGACCCGCTTTGACTCCACGCACGGTCGCTTTCCGGGCGAGGTGCGGGTCAGCGGTGACTGCTTGCAGATCAACGGGCAGGCGATTCAGGTATTGCGCGAGGCCGAGCCGGAAGGGGTTGACTGGCGCGGGCTGGATATCGATCTGCTGCTGGAGTGTTCCGGCCAGTACACCACCCGTGAACAGGGGCTGCGCTTTGTTCACGCCGGGGTGCCGCGGGTGCTGTTTTCGCAGCCGATGGCAAGCGAAGAGGCGGTCGATGCAACGCTGGTGTATGGCGTCAATCACGCCAGCCTGCCGCGCGACGCTCGTCTGGTGTCCAACGCCTCCTGCACCACCAATTGCAGCGTGCCGCTGCTCAAGTTGCTGAACGAAGTGATCGGGCTGGAGTACGTTTCCATCACCACCATTCATTCGGCAATGAACGATCAGCCGGTGATCGACGCTTACCATCACGCTGACCTGCGCCGCACCCGTTCGGCATTCCAGTCGGTTATTCCGGTCTCGACTGGTTTGGCACGCGGCATCGAGCGGCTGCTGCCGGAGCTGGCCGGGCGCATTCAGGCCAAGGCGATTCGGGTACCGACGGTAAATGTGTCGGCGCTGGATATCACCCTGCAGACCGCGCGCGACACCAGCGCTGCTGAAGTCAATGCGCTGCTGCGGGCCGCCGCCGAAGGCGACTATGCGGGACTGCTCGATTACACCGAGCTGCCCCACGCCAGCTGCGACTTCAACCACGACCCGCACTCGGCGATTGTGGATGGCAGCCAGACCCGCGTTTCCGGCCCGCGGTTGGTGAATCTGCTGGTCTGGTTTGATAACGAATGGGGTTTTGCCAACCGCATGCTGGATGTTGCCCAGTACTGGCTGGCGCAACCTGTCGAATGACTTGAGCGCGGCCAACGGCGGCGCAACTGATTAACCCTTATTGAACGAAGGAGCGGGCTATGACCGTACTGACCATGAATGAGCTGGACCTGAACGGCCAGCGTGTACTGATTCGTGAAGACCTCAACGTGCCGGTCAAGAACGGCAAGGTCGCCAGCGACGCGCGTATCGTTGCCTCGCTGCCTACCATCAAGCTGGCGCTGGAGAAAGGCGCTGCAGTCATGGTCTGCTCACACCTGGGCCGCCCGGAAGAGGGCGTGTTCAGCGAAGAGAACAGCCTGGCACCGGTTGCTGCCTACCTGAGCGAAGCGCTGGGCCGCGACGTACCGCTGGTGCGCGACTATCTCGGCGGTGTCGAGGTCCGGCCGGGCGAGCTGGTGCTGCTGGAAAACGTCCGCTTCAACAAGGGCGAGAAGAAGAACACCGACGAGCTGGCTCAGCAGTACGCGGCGCTGTGCGATGTGTTCGTGATGGATGCCTTCGGCACCGCCCACCGCGCCCAGGGTTCGACCCACGGCGTTGCCAAGTTTGCCAAGGTCGCCTGCGCCGGTCCGCTGCTGGCCGCCGAGCTGGACGCGCTGGCCAAGGCGCTGGACAAGCCGGCCCGCCCGATGGTGGCCATTGTTGCCGGCTCCAAGGTTTCGACCAAACTGGACGTACTGACAGCGCTGTCGGACAAGTGCGACCAGCTGATCGTTGGTGGCGGTATTGCCAACACCTTCCTCGCGGCCGCCGGTTACAAGGTTGGCAAGTCGCTGTACGAAGCCGACCTCGTTGATACCGCCAAGTCCATTGCCGCCAAGGTCAGTGTGCCGCTGCCGGTTGACGTGGTGGTTGCCAAGGAATTTGCCGAGTCCGCCACTGCCACTGTCAAGGCCGTCGCTGACGTGGCTGACGATGACATGATTCTCGACATCGGCCCGCAGACTGCAGCGCAGTTTGGCGAGATGCTCAAAGCCTCCGGCACCATCCTCTGGAACGGCCCGGTTGGTGTCTTCGAGTTCGACCAGTTCGGCGAAGGCACCAAGGCGCTGGCGCACGCCATCGCTGCCAGTGAGGGCTTCTCGATCGCCGGTGGTGGTGACACCCTGGCTGCCATCGACAAGTACGGTGTTGCCGAACAGATTTCCTACATCTCCACCGGTGGTGGCGCCTTCCTCGAGTTCGTCGAGGGCAAGGTACTGCCGGCTGTCGAGATTCTGGAGCAGCGTGCGCGCTAAGCACAGCTGCAAGCCTCAAGCTGCAAGCGGCAAGGGGTGACCAGCCTCAGGTCAGGCGGGTAGACTGTCGGGATCGCCCGGACAGCTTGCCGCTTGGGGCTTGTCGCTTGCCGCAACGACTTTTTTAACGGAGAGATTGATTATGGCTCTTATCAGCCTGCGCCAGATGCTCGACCACGCCGCCGAATACGGTTACGGCGTGCCCGCTTTCAACGTCAACAACCTGGAGCAGATGCGCGCCATCATGGAAGCGGCCGACAAGACCGATTCCCCGGTGATCGTGCAGGCCTCTGCCGGCGCCCGCAAGTACGCTGGTGCGCCCTTCCTGCGTCACCTGATCCTGGCTGCCATCGAGGAGTTTCCGCATATTCCGGTGTGCATGCACCAGGATCACGGTACCAGCCCGGACGTGTGCCAGCGCTCGATTCAACTGGGCTTCAGCTCGGTGATGATGGACGGCTCGCTGAGGGAAGACGGCAAGACCCCGGCCGACTACGACTACAACGTCCGCGTGACCCAGCAGACCGTGGCGTTCGCCCACGCCTGCGGTGTGTCCGTGGAAGGCGAGCTCGGTTGCCTGGGCAGTCTGGAAACCGGCATGGCGGGTGAGGAAGACGGCGTTGGCGCCGAGGGCGTGCTGGATCACAGCCAGCTGCTGACCGACCCGGAAGAAGCCGCGGCCTTCGTCAAGGCCACTCAGGTTGATGCTCTGGCGATTGCCATCGGTACCAGCCACGGCGCCTACAAGTTCACCAAGCCGCCGACGGGCGATGTGCTGTCAATCGAGCGCATCAAGGAAATCCACAAGCGCATCCCCAACACCCACCTGGTAATGCACGGTTCCTCCTCGGTTCCGCAGGAGTGGCTGAAGGTGATCAACGAGTTCGGCGGCGACATCAAGGAAACCTATGGCGTGCCGGTCGAAGAGATCGTTGAGGGCATCAAGCACGGCGTGCGCAAGGTCAACATCGATACCGACCTGCGTCTGGCGTCCACCGGTGCCATGCGCCGCATGATGGCCGAGCACCCGAGCGAGTTCGACCCGCGCAAGTTCTTCGCCAAGACCATCGACGCCATGCGCGACATCTGTATCGCCCGCTACGAAGCCTTTGGCACCGCCGGCAATGCCTCGAAGATCAAGCCGATCTCCCTGGAAGGCATGTTCCAGCGTTACGCCAGTGGCGAGCTGGAAGCCAAGGTTAACTGAGCACTGAAGGGGCGGCGCAAGCCGCCCTTTTTGCAACAGGACAGAGATATGAGCAATCAGGACGAACAGGACGACGAGTCCTTCGCCGAGGCCCGCCTGATCGAAGCGATCGAGAATCAGCTGGCTGCCGGTGAGCCACCTGCTGCGCTGGCGACCATGAACAAGCTGACGCTGGTCGGTTATGCGCGCGAGGATATTCTCGAGCTGATGGCGCAGGTTCTGGCCCATAGCATCAACCAGATGCTGGAGCAGGACGCTGCCTTTGATACTCCCGCCTACGAGCAGGCCTTGCGCAATCTGCCGACCCTGCCCGATGGAACTGACGCGAGCTGAGTGCTCGCACTGCGTAACAGGATAACGACAATGAAATTGATGACCGTACTGCGGATCGTCTTCCTCTATCTGCTGGCCGTGCTGGTGGCGACCCTGCTGGGCTCGCTGGTCCAGACCCAGTTCAATCTGGCCGCACTGCAGGCCATGGACGTGCCGGTTGATCTGGCGACCCGTGCGCAGAGCAGTCTGCATGACCTGCTGACCTTTACCCCGATTTTCGTCGTCATGGTTGCGGCGACCCTGCTGCTGGCGCTGCCGCTGGCCGAGGCACTGGGGCGCATCTTCAAGCCTTGGCGCTGGCTGCTGTATTTTCTGGGTGGGTTTGTCGGCATCTGGGCGGCCTTCACCCTGGCAAACACGCTGCTGCCGATGCCGACTTTTATCGCGGCGACTCGCGAAACATCCGGCCTGTTGAGCATGATGGCGGCAGTCGGTCTGGGCAGCGCGCTGTTCGGCCGTTTGACCAAACCCAAGGCGCGGCGCGGGCTGCGTGTGCTCGGTTAATCCTGCAAGGAGACAGTTAATGAACAGGTTCACTCTGGTCGGCGCCGCCCTGGCGCTCTGTGCAGGCCCGGTTGCGGCGGCGGACTATCAGATCGAAACGGTCGCCGAGGGACTGAGCAATCCGTGGTCACTGGCGTTTCTGCCGGATGGCGGCATGCTGGTCACCGAGCGTGCCGGCCAGCTGCGCCTGATTGGCGCTGACGGCACGCTGCGTGCCGAACCGGTAGCAGGCGTGCCCGAGGCCTTCGTCAACAGTCAGGCGGGTCTGATGGATGTGGCGCTGGCGCCTGATTTCGCCGAATCTGGCGAGCTGTTCCTCAGCTACAGCTGCGGCACGCTGGAAGCCAACCATACTTGTCTGGCGGCGGCGACCTTCAATGGTACGGCGCTGGAAAATACCCACGAGATCTTCCGTGTTCAGCCAGCCAAGCGCGGCAGCGCGCATTATGGCGGGCGCATCGCCTTTCTGCCGGACAATACCCTGCTGCTGACGCTTGGGGATGGCTTTGATTACCGCGAGCAGGCGCAGAACACTGGCAATCATCTGGGCAGCATCGTGCGCCTCAATCGTGATGGCTCGGCGCCGGCTGACAATCCCTTCGTTGCCCAACAGGGGGCGCTGCCGGAGCTCTACAGCATCGGCCACCGTAATGTGCAGGGGATCGTGGTAGACGGCGAAGGTCGCGTGTTCAGCCACGAACACGGCCCGCGCGGTGGCGACGAGCTGAACCTGATTCAGGCCGGTCACAACTACGGTTGGCCGAAGATCACCTACGGTGTCGACTATAACGGCTCGCAGATCTCGCCCTACACCGAATTGCCCGGGCTGGAGCAGCCGCTGACCTACTGGGTGCCGTCGATTGCGCCGTCCGGGATGGCGCTGTATCAGGGGGATCTGTTCCCTGAATGGCAGGGCAACCTGCTGATCTCGGCGCTGGCGGGCAGGGAAGTCCGCCGCGTGGCATTGGATGGCGATACGGTCAGCGCGCAGGAGTCCCTGTTCACCGAGCTGGGCCAGCGCTTTCGTGATGTGCGCAGCGGTCCGGACGGCGCCGTCTATCTGCTGACCGACAGCCCCGCTGGCAAGGTGCTGCGGGTAGTGCCGGCCAACTGACGCCCTAGCGGGTTGCCTGGCTGTGCTGCCGGTAGGCGCGCGGCGGGCAACCCAGCCAGCGCCGGAAGGTGCGGCTGAAATTGCTGGTGTCCTGATAGCCGAGCCGCTCGGCAATCAGCTCCACGCTCAAGTCCGTGTGTTCCAGCAGCCAGCAGGCCTGCTCGCTGCGTACCTCATCCAATAGTTGCTGATAACGCACGCCCTCGTTGCCCAGGTGGCGAATCAGGGTGCGCGCAGTCATATGCTCCTGCGCAGCCATTTGGGCCAGGGTTGGGTAGTGGTACTCGCAACCGAGCAGGCGTTTCTTGATCCTCTCACTCAGGTCGCCGCCCCGGAGCTGGTGCTGCAGTTGGTGTTCGCAGTCGCGCAGAGCCTGACGATGGGCATCCGGATCGGCTCCAAGGCACGCCTGGGCAAACAATCCTGCCGGCAGATGGAGGCGCAACGCATCGCTGCCGAATATCCATTTCCCGGCATGGCCGGCCACCTGATCGGCCCAGTCCGGCCGCGGTAGCGGCCATTCAAGGGTAACCTCCTGCTGCAGTGGCAAGCCGCTGACCGTTTCCAGCAGTCGCAGCATGCCGGTAGCAAAGTGCCCCAGCAGGTATTCGCGAACCTGCGACGGGGTCTGCTCTTCATCCAGGCGCAGCACTGGCGGCTCGACCTGTTCGATGACGAAATGGCCCAGATGCTGGCGCAGACTGGAGTAGTGTTCAACCACTTCGACGGCGGCCCTGATGGTCGGTGCGGTGACGGCGGCATAGCCACCGGGACCATGGGCCGAGACGTCGGTGTGCATGCCGACCGCGAATCCCAGGCCGGGATGGCCGGTCAGGGCGATGGCGCTATCAAGCAGTTTGGTCAGGGTTTCCAGGCTGAGGAACTGACTGTCCTGCTGGAGGATGTCCCAGTCGACGTCGCTGGCACTGCGAATGGCGTCGGGGCTGAAGCCGAGGCGACGCAGCTCGGCATGGACCAGACGGGCGTAGACGGTATGTGCTGCTGGACTCAGCCAGGACTGATCGGGGGGCATGGTCGGCCTTGCTGTTGTTGTTGGTAGGGTCGCGTCCAATGGCTGTCACAATATGACGGTTTATTGCCGCTTGCAACGGGTGGCCGTCGATGACCGCAGGCGCATGATGTGTCGAGGCATTTGCCGGCTGCCGTTGCCTGTGCCGCAATCCATGCCGGTGCCGTATCCCTGAAAACACAACAACAAGAGGGTAAAAGCATGACGTCTACCGCTGCTGCTCCAAGCGGCCTGGCTGGCTATGTTGATCGCAAGCGCCGGCTCTGGCTGTTTTCCCTGGGAGTGCCGATGCTGGCACTCGTTGGGCCGCTGCTTTATGTGCTGGTTTCGCCGCAGGTCATCTGGCTGTGGGTTTCGACCATCTTTGCCTACGTTGTCATTCCCGCGCTGGACGCTGTGCTTGGTGAAGACCTGAGCAATCCGCCGGAAGAGGCGGTACCCGCGCTGGAAGCCGACCCCTACTACCGTTACGTAACCTATGCGCTGGTGCCGATTCTGTGGGTCAGCTTTCTGGTCAACATCATCTTTCTCGGCTATTACGAGCTGCCCTGGTACGGCACGCTGGCGGTGATCATTTCAACCGGCGGCAGTCTGGGGTTTGGCCTTAATCTCGGCCATGAAATGGGCCACAAGAAGACCGGGCTGGAGCGCTGGCTGGCCAAGATTACCCTGGCTCTGGGTTTTTACGGTCACTTCTTTGTCGAGCACAACCGCGGCCACCACCGTGATGTGGCAACCCCGGAAGACCCTGCCTCATCGCGCATGGGCGAGAGCATCTATCGCTTTGTCTTCCGTGAGATGCCCGGTGCCTTCTTTCGTGCCTGGGATCTGGAAGCGCAGCGCCTTGAACGCTGCGGCAAGTCGGTCTGGAGTCTGGATAACGAGGTGCTGCAACCGGCGCTGATCAGCGCGGTGCTGTATGGCGGCCTGATTGCCTGGCTGGGTATCGAGATCCTGCCGGTGATGTTGCTGATTGCCTTCTGGGGCGCGTTCCAGCTGACGCTCGCCAATTACATCGAGCATTACGGCTTGCTGCGGCGCAAGGAGCCAACTGGGCGTTACGAGCGCTGCCAGCCGCATCATTCATGGAACAGTAATCATCTGTTCTCGAACTGGGCGCTGTTCCATTTGCAGCGTCACTCTGATCACCACGCCCATCCGACCCGGCGCTATCAGTCGCTGCGGGACTTTCCGGATCTGCCGCGGCTGCCAAGCGGCTACTTCGGCATGTATCTGCTGACCTACTTCCCGCCGCTGTGGTTCAAGGTGATGGACAAGCGCCTGCTGGATGCAGTCGGCCGTGACCCTTCGCGCATCAACTTTCTGCCGGCCAAGCGCGAGATGCTGATGCGTCGTTACGGGCTGGTCGATGCGGCAGCGCCGGAGGGTGCGGAGGTGGCCGCATGAGCCGCTATCAATGTCCGGAGTGTGGTTACGAGTACGACGAGGCGGCGGGTGACCCGCATCAGGGTTATCCGGCCGGCACGCGCTGGGAGGCGTTGCCGGACAGTTTTACCTGCCCGGATTGTGCCGTGCGTTACAAGGAAGACTTCAAGCCGGTTGAAGAGTGATGCCGCGGCCGCCTACAGCGGCCATACCCACAGCAGCATGGGAATGCCGATGGCGACTACCAGCAGCTCCATCGGCAGCCCCAGCCGCCAGTAATCGCCAAAGCGGAAACCGCCGGGGCCAAGAATCAGAGTGTTGTTCTGATGACCGATCGGCGTCAGGAAGGCGCAGGAGGCGCCGATGGCGACCGCCATCAGAAAGCTGTCCGGATTGACCCCCAGCTGACTGGCAATGCTGAGCGCAATCGGACACATCACTGCCGCGGTGGCGGCGTTGTTCATGAAGTCGGACAGCGTCATGGTGACCACCAGCATCAACGTCAGCGCAATGACCGGATTGCCCTGGGCAACATGCTCCAGCAGGGTGCGAGCCAGTACGTCGGCGGCGCCGGTGTCGGCCATCGCCGCCGCCAGCGGCATCAACGCTCCGAGCAGAATGATGATAGGCCAGTCGATCGCCTCGTAGATGCGCCGCAGCGGAATCACGCGGGTCAGCATGTAACCCAGGACGCCAGCGGTAAACGCCACGGCGGCGGGCAGCACGCCGAAGGCGGCGAGTGCCACGGCGGCAATCATGATCGCGACTGCGGTGATTGCCCGGCGACGGTCGGGAATCAGGATGCTGCGCTGGGCCAGCGGTACGCAACCGTACTCGGCGGCAAAGCCGGCAATGGATTCGGCGTCGCCCTGCATCAGCAGCACGTCGCCAGCTTCGATTTCGGTCCAGCGCAGGCGGCGAATGGAACGGTGGCCCTGGCGCGAAATCGCCAGCAGGTTGATGCCGAAGCGGGTGCGCAGGGCGATGTCCGATGCGCTACGCCCCAGAATCGCGGCGCCGGGCTGGGCAACCAGTTCCTGCAGAGCGATATCGTCGCTGTGGCGGGCTGCCGGTTTCTCCTGCTCCTTATCCCGCTCTGGCTCCGACGGCGCCGCAGTGTCGGCGGCGCGGTCCGCCTCGGCTTCGTCTGCTTCATCCTTGCTGTCCTTGTCTGGCTCGACCGCCTCTTCGAGTTTCAGCCCCAGGCGGGTCAGCGAGGCGCCCAGCGCGTCGGGCTCGGCCTCAATGACCAAGATGTCGCCGGCGTGCAGTCTGCGGCCGGGTTGCGGCGCGATGACGCGAAAATCGTTGCGTACCATGCCGACGATCTGGGCATCGCTGTCGTCCAGCATCTGTTCGACTTCGCGCAGCTGTTTGCCATCGGCCTTGCTGTCGGCATCAATGTGGACCTCGGTGAGATAGGTGCCGGTGTCGAAGTTGCCTGCATCCGTCTGCGGGCGGTTCGGCACCAGCCAGCGTCCGGCGATGACCGCAAGCAGCACGCCGCCGATGGCGATGGCCAGGCCCACCGGCGTGAAGTCGAACATGCCGTAGGCACCCAGCTCGGTCTGCGCGCGGAAGCCGGATACGATCAGGTTGGGCGGTGTACCGATCAGGGTCGTCATGCCGCCAAGAATGGTGCCGAAGGCCAGCGGCATCAGCACCTTGCCGGGTGGAATATTGTTACGACCGGCCAGCTGCAGGGCGATCGGCATCAGCAGTGCCATGGCGCCAACGTTGTTCATAAAGGCGGAGAGGGTGGCGCCCAGCAGGGTCAGCACGCCGAGGCCGAGCAACATGCCGCCGCGCTGGGGCAGCGCGCGCTGTGCCAGCGCTTCGACGGCGCCGGTGGTCTGCAGCCCCTTGCTGAGGATCAATACCGCGGCCACGGTGATGACCGCCGGATGACCGAAACCGACAAAGGCCTCGGTGGCCGGTGTCAGGCCGCACACCACGCAGGCCATCAGCGCCGCCAGCGCGACCACATCGTGGCGCCAGCGGCCCCAAAGGAACAGCCCGACGGTACAGGCGAGGATCAGCAGAATCAGTTGCTGGCTGGCGTCCATGCGTGGGCAGGCCTCCCGGGTTGGTTGTTCAGATCAGCCGCACCTTGAAGCGGCGCCCCTTGATCTTGCCGTCTTCCAGGCGCTGCAGCGCGAGTTTGGCCTGATCACGGCGGATGGCGACGAGGGCCTGATAGTCGCTGATGCTGATCTTGCCGATCGCATCACCAGTCAGGCCGGCCTCGCCGGTAAGGGCGCCGAGCAGATCGCCGGGGCGCAGTTTGTCCTTGCGGCCACCGGCTACTGCCAGTGTACGCATGGGGGCAATCAGCGGCCGGTCCGGGCGCTCCGGCAGGCGTTCGATATCCTGCCAGTTCAGCTCGCCGTAGGCTTCCTCAATCGGCTTCAGACGCTTGAGTTCGCGCGGGGCGACCAGACTCAACGCCAGACCGGACTGGCCGGCACGACCGCTGCGACCGATGCGGTGAACATGGGCGGCCGGGTCGGCAGCCAGCTCGACATTGATGACTGCCGCGACGCCGGCGATGTCGATGCCGCGTGCGGCGACGTCGGTGGCGGTCAGCACGCTGCAGCTCTGGTTGGCGAACAGCGCCAGTACCTGATCGCGCTCGCGCTGCTCCATGTCGCCGTGCAGGGCCTGGGCGCTGATACCTTCCTTGTTCAGATAATCGGCCAGTTCCTGACACTGCTGGCGCGTATGACAGAAGGCGATGCAGGGTTGCGGGCGGTTGGCTGCGAGCAGGCGCAAGACGGATGCGAAGCGCTGCTCCGGCTGAATTTCATAGAAGCGCTGTTCGATCGGGTTTTCCGGCGCGGACTGCGCAATCCGCACCTGCGCCGGATTGCGCTGAAACTCGCCGGTCAACTGCTCCAGACTCTCGGGGTAGGTAGCCGAAAACAGCAGGGTCTGGCGGCGGCTCGGGGTCTGCTGGATGATCTCGCGAATGGCGTCGACAAAGCCCATGTCGAGCATCCGGTCGGCCTCATCCAGCACCAGGCAGTTCAGCTTGTCGAGGCTCAGGGTGCCGCGCTTGAGGTGATCCTGAACCCGGCCCGGCGTACCGACGATGACGTGGGCGCCCTGCTCCAGCGACGCTGCCTGCGGGCCGAAGGGAACGCCACCGCTGAGTGTCACGATCTTGATATTGCCCATGCCGCGGGCCAGCTTGCGCAGCTCATCGGTGATCTGGCCCGCCAGTTCGCGGGTCGGGCTGAGTACCAGTGCCTGACAGCCGAAAAAGCGCGGGTTCAGCGGCGTCAGCAGGCCGATGCCGAAGGCGGCGGTCTTGCCGCTGCCGGTAGGCGACTGGGCGATCAGGTCCTGACCGGCCAGAATCGGTGGCAGTGCCTGTGCCTGAATCGGCGTCATGCGCTCGTAGCCAAGCTGGGTAAGTGTCGCCAGCATGCTTTGCGGCAGTGGCAGGGTATTGAACTGATCGGAAGTCACGGCAGGCGCCCTTTGGACCGGGCGCTGCAGTGTAGCAGAGATGACTGGTACTCAGCGACGGATGCGGGTCTTGCGAAAGCCGCCGTGGCTGGGAAAGGTGCCGGTGTCGCCGGTCAGCCAGAATCGCGTCGCCCGGTAGGCCGCTTGCAGTTTGCCGGTGTGATAGCTGCGGGCCTTGGCATAGGCCCAGCGCCAGCCGCGCTTTCGATCGTCCATGGTCGTTGGCCAGTATCGTACGGTGCAAAACGGAGCTGTTTTGCAGGATTAATGGTAATCAGGCCCGGCTCTGTCGTGCCCGGGCTGCCAGAGAATAACGGTATTTTGATATCACTGACAACCGCTGCTGTCAGTGATCGCCTGCTATGCCTGAGGAGCCAGTGTGACCCGGTTTCGTCCTTGCTCCTTGGAGGCATACAGGGCTTTGTCTGCGCGCTCCAGCAGTATCTGGTAGTTGGCCATGTCATCGCTGATAGTGGCTACACCGAGGCTGATGGTGTAGCTCAGCGGTGAGCCCTGATAGTCGAGTACCTGCTGCTCAACCGCCTGACGCAAGCGTTCGGCGAACTGGGCTGCGCCTTCCAGATGGGTGCCCGGCAGCAAGACGACAAACTCCTCGCCGCCGTAGCGTCCGGCGAAGTCGGTTTCGCGGGCCAGCCGGGAAGTGATTTCGGCCACCGAGCGGATGACTTCGTCGCCGGTCTGATGGCCATAGGTATCGTTGACCCGTTTGAAGTGATCGATATCGAAGATGACCAGGCTCACCGGGCTGTCGTAACGCTGGTGACGGGCGAACTCCCGCTCCAGGCAGCTCTCCCAGTAGCGTCGGTTGAGCAGTCCGGTCAGTCCGTCGCGCAACGCCAGCTCCTGCAGCTTGGTATTGGCGGACTCGAGCTGACGCTTGTTCACGGCAACGCCGGTTACATCGTAGATGATCAGGCAGACATGGTCGGTTTTGCCGGTGGCACTGCGCAGTGGCAGGATGGTGACGTTCTGGTACATCTCGTCGGCCAGGCCGGTGATTGGCTGGTAGCTCTTGAAATGAACCAGATTGGGGCGTTGCTCCCAGATAGTGAAGGCGCGGGTGCCTAGCATCACGGCCGTTTCAACCTTGTGGGTGAACCAGCTCTGGTCGATCTCCGGAAACAGTTCGAACAGCGAGTGGCGCGAAGCCTGCTCGGCGCTGACACCGGAGTGGTTCTCCATGAAGCTGTTCCAGACTTCGACGTTGTAGTCGCGGTCGAGTACGACCACGCCGACGTCGATGCTCTGGACGATATCGAGCAGCCAGTGAAGTTCATTGATATCGAAAGTGTCGGCCATGTGCTGCGTCTTCTTCCTTGATCAGTCGATCATGTAGTCGAGCCGCTCCCGCAACTTGGGTACCGAATCTTCGGTAAACAGCAGCAGCAGATCGAAATGAATGTCCAGGTTCTCGAGACCGTAGCTGATTTCGACAGCCAGCGTGCGTTTCCAGCGCCGCTGATTGATACGAATCAGGTCTTCGATCGGGCAGTGCTGGCCGAGCACCAGTGGATGCCCCTGCGACAGCGTAATGTTGAGCTGTTCGGACAGACCGTTGAGGCAGGCGCCGATGATGATACTGGCCAGGTCCAGCAGCATTTCAAGCTGGGCACCCTCATCGCGCTGGGTGTTCAGCAGTCGGGCAACATCATCGATCTCCGAGTCGTGGAAGATCAGCAGTGCCTCGCCGGCAATACCTCCACCAATATAGCCTTGGCAGATGGCGGACAGCCGGGCGTCGCGCTGGGCGTCTGCCAGGGCCATGTGCAACTCGCCCACCTCGAGAATGTTGACGTTGGGGATCGGCAGTTTGATGAATACACCCAGCACGCGTGCGAGCAACTCGGCGGCGCGGCCCATGGCGACGTTGGACACCTCGCGGAAGGCGTCGCGGAACGAGACATTGGGCAGCGTGCGGTAGACGTCTTCTTCTGCCGTCGCTGCTGTCGCCATCGGGACATCAACGCCGAGTGTGTTCAATGCCTCGGCCAGTTGCATCGGGTCAGCCGGCTTTTTGATGAAAGCGCGTGCACCGAGTGCCTTGGCTCGGCGTACTGCTTCATCCTGTACGTCGCCGGAAACCACGATGACTTCAGGCGTCAGGCCTTCCTCGCGTAATGCCGCCAGCACGCCAAAGCCATCCAGCTCCGGCATGGTCAGGTCAAGCAGCACGATCTGTCCGTTGCCCTGGCGGATGGCCTCAAGGCCCTCGACACCGTTGGCGGCCTGGCTGATGCGGAACGGCCAGTTGGCCGGCAGCGCACGGATAAGCTGCTTCCGAGCCATGTTCGAGTCGTCGCATACAAGCAGAGGAATGGCACTCACGGCATGATCCTTGTTGCTAAGCTGTCCGGCAGAGTTCAGTTGAGGGCAGGGTGGCCGATAGAAGGCAGATAGCCATCAATAAGTCTATTGGCCAAGCATGACAACTTATTGACCTGTTGAGAAGGGATATCAGGGTATATGTTTCGGGTTTTTCCGCGAGAATTCGGGTATTTTGCTGACCATGTCCGGCAAACAGGGATTAAAGGATGATCCACTACCAGGAGTGGTCCGTTGGCTGTGGTGTTCAAACGGTGATCTGGCATGACTGACAGTCTCGAGCGCAACCTGCAGCATCGGCGGCGGGTGCTGCGGGCGCTGTTGTGGATGACCCTGATCGCGGGTGCCAGCTTTGCCCTGATCAACATCAAGCGCGAGCTTTATCTGCTGGCGTCGCTGGAGCTGATCTACGCCGCCTTCGCCGCTTTCATGCTGCGCTTTGTTGATACTACGCCGCATCTCAAAGCCTGGACCCTGGCTTTTCTTGTGCCGTTTTTCTGCATCATGGTAATTGCCCTGTTGTTGCCGCAAAGCTCGTTTACGGTCTTTGCCTGGATTCAGTCCATCCCGATCATTTCCTACCTGCTGCTGGGTAAGCGCGGAGGCTTCTGGATGGCGTTGATCTTCATCAGCCTCGGTGTACTGGCCTTCAACGTGCGCTATGTGACCGAGTTGAGCCTGGTCAATATGGCGGTGATGGCAAACGTGGGCTTCAGCGCTCTGGCGGTGATGCTGTTTTCGCATATCTACGAGCGCAGCCGTGACGATAACGAGCAGCGGCTGATCGAACTGGCCGGCACTGACAGCCTGACAGGATTGGCCAATCGCATGCGTTTGTCGGAGGCCTTTCGTGCGATGCGCAGTCAGGCGGACCGAAGCAATACCCCGTTGTCGCTGGTGGTGCTGGATCTGGATCATTTCAAGCAGGTCAATGACCGCTATGGCCATGAGGTTGGCGATAGCGTCTTGCTGCACACCGCGCAGTTGCTCAAGCGCCGGCTGCGAGACTCTGATCTGCCCTGTCGGCTGGGGGGAGAGGAGTTCGCCATGCTGCTGCCGGGTGCAACGCTGGAGCAGGCCGCTGATCTGGCCGACGCTGTCCGTGTGCTGCTGGCTCAGAGCCCGGTTGCAGTCGGCCGGGAAAGACTGAATGTAACCTTCAGTGCCGGGGTTGCCACCCTCGGTGAGGACGGAGACAGCCTGAGCGAGCTGCTCAGGATCGCTGACCGACGAATGTACGAGGCCAAGGGCGGTGGACGTAATCAGGTGGTGGCGGCCGGGCAGCGCTATGCGCTGGCAAAGCCGGACTGCGCCTCTGATGCGTGTTCTGAATAAAGAACGAGTCGTTCAGATTAATTGCCGATGACGTGGGCTCTTCTACACTGTTCACAGAAGTTGATTAACGGACGGGAGAGCGAGCCATGCGTATCGGCGTACCACGAGAAATCAAGAATCATGAATACCGGGTCGGACTGACTCCTGCATCGGTGCAGGAGCTGGTCGGCCACGGTCACGTGGTGCTGGTCGAGTCAGGTGCCGGTGACGCGATTGGTTACGATGACGCGTCATACCGGCAGGCTGGCGCCCAACTGGTTGCCTGTGAGCAGGTTTTCAGTGACAGCGACCTGATCGTCAAGGTCAAGGAGCCGCAGGCCGAGGAGCGGCAACGCCTGCGTCCAGGGCAGACGCTGTTTACCTATCTGCATCTGGCGCCGGATCCGGCCCAGACCCGGGACCTGCTTGCATCCGGGGCAACCTGCATCGCCTATGAAACCGTGACGGACGCGGCCGGCCGTTTGCCGCTGCTGGCGCCCATGTCTGAGGTTGCCGGCCGTATGGCCATTCAGGCCGGTGCCAGCTGCCTGGAAAAGGCCCATGGCGGCCGCGGCGTTCTGCTGGGTGGTGTTCCGGGCGTGCCACAGGGGCGAGTAGTCATCCTCGGAGGTGGCGTTGTTGGCAGTAATGCGCTGGCGATGGCGGTCGGACTGGGAGCGCAGGTCCAGGTTCTCGACAAGAGTGCTGACGTGCTGCGTCGTCTTGATGACCGGTATGGCAACCGGATTCAAACCCTGTATGCGACCAATAGCGCTATCGAAGAAGCGCTGCTGCAGGCAGATCTGGTGGTGGGGGCGGTGCTGGTACCGGGTGCGGCTGCGCCAAAGCTGATCACTGCCGAGATGGTTGCCAGGATGCCGTCGGGCAGTGTGCTGGTGGATGTTGCCATCGATCAGGGCGGCTGCGCCGAGACCTCCCATGCCACGACCCATGCAGATCCGACCTATATTGTTGATGGCGTGGTGCATTACTGCGTTGCCAACATGCCGGGCGCGGTCGCCCGCACGGCGACGCAGGCGCTGAATAATGCGACATTGCCCTTTGTGCTGGCACTGGCGGAGCAGGGTGTGGCGGCTGCGTTGCGCTCCAATCAGCACCTGGCCAACGGCCTGAATGTCAGTCGGGGGGCGTTGTGCAATCGCGAAGTCGGTGCGGCGCTCGGCCTGCCGGTGCAGTCTCTGCAGGAGGCCTTGAGCGCGATGGCCTAGCCTGGCTGGCCGCCAAGGGGTAACGACAACAACGCTTGTAAACCGATGGGGGCTCTATAACGTGGACAACCAGACTGCCGCGGCAAACCTGCGGACCCTGTACGACGAATATGCCCGGCGCCTTGATGCGCTGGAGCGGGACCTGCGTAGCAGCCATTCTACCGACTGGGCCGAGCAGGCCCAGGAGCGCGAGAATGACGATGTGATGCGGGGGCTCAAGCTGGAGGCCGAAGCGGCGCTGCGTGAGGTGGAAGCAGCGCTGCAACGTCTGCGTGAAGGGCATTACGGGCAATGTCAGCGCTGCGGCGAGCAGATCGCGTCCGCGCGTCTTGAAGCCTTGCCGGCGACGCCCTGGTGTGCCGGCTGCGCCGATCAGGCCTGATCGCTCTCGCTGCGCAACTGGTCGATACGCTGATCTTTGCGTTGCCACAGATCTGAGACCCAGCGCTGGAAGTGCTCCCGGTAATGCGGATCGCCGCTGTAGTCGCCTTCCAGCAGGGCCTCTGGCAGCTCGCATTCGTGAATGTCGACGATTACATGCGGGACCTGACCGCTGACCAGCGCCCAGAATCCCGGAGGTCGTGCACCGGGGTAGACGATGGTGACATCCAGAACGGTGTGCATCTGTTTGCCCAGCGCGGCGATGACGAAGGCGATACCACCGGATTTGGGTTTCAGCAGGTTACGGTAGGGCGACTGCTGCTGAGCGTGTTTGGCCGGGGTGAAGCGCGTGCCTTCCAGATAGTTGACCACGGTAACCGGCAGCCCCTGAAACTTTTCGCAGGCACGCTGGGTGATTTCCAGATCCTTGCCCTGATCCTCCGGATGTTTCGCCAGGTGGGCCTTGCTGTAGCGCTTCATGAAGGGGTAGTCGAGCGCCCAGAAGGCGAGGCCTAGAAATGGCACCCAGATCAGCTCGCGTTTGAGGAAAAACTTGAAGTAGGGGGTCTTGCGGTTGAAGGCCTTGACCAGCGCGGGGATGTCGACCCAGGACTGATGATTGCTGATGACCAGATAGGAGTGCTGCTGGCTGAGATTGGCATCGCAACGGATGTCCCAACGGGTCGGCGTCAGCAGTGCGAAGATCGCCTTATTGCCCTCTGCCCAGGTTTCGGCGATCCACATGACGGCGGCGGAGCACAGTCGTTGCAACGGGGGCCATGGCAGCAGCTTGACGATGCCGATCAGCAGCATCGGGCCGATTCCTGTCAGCGTGTTGAGCAATATGAGCAGGCAGGTAAGGATACCTGTGATCCAGTGCGGCATGGCATGTCCCTTGGGTAATTCAGTTCCAAGCATAGCGAGTTTTCTGCGGACGCGACCAGTCTGTGTTCACCCGTAAGGGTGATGTGCAGGCGCCCGGGGCGCTTCTATCGTCGGGGGCCTGACGGGTTTACGTTGCAGCCTTGGAGTGGGCATGGGTTCTGCCGGCAAGCTGGATATCTGTTTTCTCTACCGTCGGGCAGCGGGGGTGCCGATAGTGCGTCGACGTGGTCAGCAGGTTTTGCTTGCCATGCTGTCCGGCGTACTGCTGTGCCTGCCCTGGGTCGATGGCAGTCTGTACTGGACCGCCTGGTTTGGCTGGCTTCCGCTGCTCTGTGCCCTGCAGGGCGTGTCGCCGCTTCGTGCGGCGCTGCTGGGATGGCTGACCGGCAGCCTGTTCTATCTGGGCACAGCCTATTGGATGGTCCACTTTGCCATTCACCTCAAGGGCTTGTCACTGCCGCTCAGCGTGCTTCTGGCAGCGCTGTTCTGGATCTATTGCGGGGCTGCTATCGGCCTCGGTTGCCTGCTCTATCGCTGGTTGGCTCGGCGTCTGCCGCAACTGGTACTGCTAAGCTTTCCGCTGTCCATCGTCGGCGTCTGCGCCCTGTTTCCCGGGTTGTTCGATATTCGTTTCAGTGAGACCCAGGCAGCGTTCCTGATCGCGATTCAGGGCGCTGATGTGGTCGGCGCTCAGGGCATGGACTTGCTGATCCTGCTGGTCAACGGACTGCTGTTTCAGCTGCTTGCGGGTGTGCGCGGTAGGGTAGCGTCGGCACTGGCGGCAACGGGCGCGGTGCTGGTGCTGGTCTGGTTTGTTTACGGTTGGCAGGCGCTGGCCCACTGGGATGCCGAGGTTGCCAACTGGCAGCGTATGCGTGTCGGGCTGGTGCAGCCCAATGACGCGCCGACCCGGCGGATTCCCGCGCCGCCCGTCGGATATTCCCGGCAATATCCCGAGGAGATGGAAGCAAGCCGTCGCCTGGCCGCCGCCGGCGCGCGCTGGGTTGTCTGGCCGGAGGCCCGTTACAAGGGTTACTTTGATCACCAGAGTGTCCGTCAGGCCTACGCCGACCAGGTGCTGGCGATGGGCGCCGATCTGCTGTTCCATGATGTGGAGACCCGCAATCGCCACGCCGAGCCGATCAGTTACAACACGATGGGCTGGCTGCGCCGCGACGGCGAACTGGCAGAGCGATACCGCAAGATGCTGCGCGTGCCCTTTGGTGAGTACCTGCCGGCGTTCTGGCAACTGCCCGGCATCAGCACCTTGACCCACGCCGTGCTGGGGGACTATCTCCGGCCCGTAGGGGCGGGGGACGTGCATACCCGTTTTGCGATCGACGGGATGCAGGTGGTACCGAAAATTTGCTACGAGACCGCCTTCCCCGAGTTTATTGCCGACGCGATCGGGGATGAGGTGAGCGGCGCTGTGCTGCTGTTTGTCTCCCAGGACAACTGGTTTGGCGAGACCTCGCAACCCTTTCAGCACCGGGCCATATCGATCATGCGAGCGGTTGAAAATCGGGTTCCCATGGTGCACCTGATCAACAATGGCCCTTCGGTTGCGGCGGCACCCAGTGGTCGGCCGCTGGCGGGTACGCCGGCCTTTTCGCGGGCCGAGTTGCTGGTTGATCTGCCCTATTCCGTCAGTGCGCAGGCCAGCTTCTATGGCCGTCATGCACATCTGCTGGGGCGGCTGTGGCTGGCGATGCTGGCCGCGCTGATACTGCTGGCAATCCTGCTGGTCCGGCGGCAGGGGCGTGACGCCGGCACGGCAGAGGTTCACGGCACTCGCTAACCTGCACGCGGAGTATGCAGCTCAGCGTGTCAGCTACCTGGCAGCTTCTCGCTGCGGTAGAGGGGTTGTCCTTCCTTGATGGTTTCCAGCACCCGGAGCGAGAGCAGGTCCTCTTTAGCCACGGTGCTCGGGTCACGATCCAGGATGATCAGGTCTGCCAGCTTGCCGCTGCTGATCGAGCCCTTGCTGTCCCCTTCAGAATGCTGCCAGGCGGGCCAGAGAGTCATTGCCTTGAGGGCAGTTTCCACATCCAGCCGCTGGTCCGGGCCAAGCACATAGCCGCTGCGGGAAACGCGGTTGACCGCGCTGTGCAGCAAACGCATCGAGTCGGGGAAGATAACCGGCGCATCGGAGTGGATGCTGAAGGTCATCCCAGCCTGCTGAACCGCGCGGGTGGGAGAGATGAAAGCGGCCCGCTCCGGTCCGGCAACCGAGGTGCGGTGCCAGTCGCCCCAGTAGAATGTATGCATCGGATACAGTGAGGGGAAGATACCCAGCGCCTTGAGCGGCGGTATCTGGTCGGCTCGCAGATACTGTCCGTGGATCATCACCGTATGCGGTCCGGACGAGGGCGGGTTGCCGGGCTGAGCCATGCGCACCAGCCGGATCATCTGATCGATGGCGGCGTCACCGTTGGTGTGAATCAGCAACTGCCAGCCGTGGGCGTAGGCCTTGCGCATCATCGCCAGCGGTACGGCGTCGTCGGCAAAAATCGGACGGCCGCGGTAACCGGCCTGTTCATGTTCAGGGGGCTGGGCGTAGGGCTGGGTGAACTAGGCAGTCTTGCCCTGCGGAGAGCCGTCAAAGGTGAGCTTTACACCGCCCAGACGCAGGTGACTCCGATAGTTGTGGGACATCAGCGGGCCGGTGAGTACCGAGCTGTCGAGGGTTTGCTCCAGGTCCGGATAGATCACCAGGTCCAGCTTGAGCAGACCGGCGTCGGCGGCCTGTTGCATGCCGACCACGGTATCGGCGGAGGCGCGGCCTTCCTGCACTGTAGTGAAGCCGTTGGCCAGATAAATCTGTTGGGCCCGGTTGAGCATGTCGGCGTGCTGAGCCGCAGTGAAACGGGGTATCAGCCTGATCAGGGTGGCGATATGCGCGTTCTCTTCCATGACGCCATTGGGCGTGACACCGTCCGCCTCCCGGATAATGACGCCGCCTTCGGGATTGACGGTGGTCGCGTCGATACCGGCCTGCTTCAGCGCCAGGCTGTTGTAGACCCCCAGGTGCCCCGACTGGTGGATGGCAACAATCGGAATGTCGGTGGCAACTGCATCGAGCTCCTGGCGAGTTGGGTGGCGTTTTTCCGCCAGTTGCGAGTCGTCGTAATTGAAGCCGATCAACAGGTTCATCTCGCGCGCCTCGGGATGGGCTGCGAGGTGCTCCCGAAGCGCAGTCTGCAGCTCGGCGATTGAGCTTCCCGGACCATCGGGCGGCGGCAGCAGGTTGGCCGAGATGGCCTGCAGGCCAACCATGCTGAAATGGCTGTGCGCATCGAAGAACGCGGGCAGCAACGCGTGACCTTGCAGGTCATGCAATGCAGTCTGTGCCGTCCGGTGGGCACGTTCGATCTCGGCACGCGAGCCGACGCCGATAATTTTTCCATCGGCAACGGCAACCGCTTCGGCGCGCGGTTGCTGGTCATCCATGGTCAGAATCGGACCGCCCAGGTAAATGCTGTCGGCGACTTGCCCAGTGGCAGCGGTTGTCGGGATGCTGGCAAAAAGCGTCAGGGCAAGGGCTGTGTAACGTGCGCTCATGGCGTGCCTCGCTCCATTTGGTTGGCCGTCTCAATGGGGCGGCACCGAGGGTGATCAGTTGGAGTGTAGACGGCTCTGTGGCAAGGATACCGGAACGGGTTGGGTTTGCCGTGGCCCCTGGGCCATGGACCGATTCAGGCGAATTGACCCGCGGTGTAGCCGGATGACCAGGCCCACTGGAAGTTGAAGCCGCCGAGATGGCCGCTGACGTCGATCACCTCGCCTATGAAGAACAGCCCGGGACAGTGTTTGGCTTCCATGGTCTTGGAGCTGACGTCGTCGGTGCTGACGCCGCCGAGGGTAACCTCGGCGGTGCGATAGCCTTCTGTGCCGGAGGGCTTGAGCTGCCAGTTGTTGAGCTTCGCCCCGATCTCGCGCAGCTGTCGATCCGGCATTTCGGCCAGCGCTGTATCGTCGTCGGCCGGCCACCAGAGCGCCTGCAATTCGGCTACCAGCGACTTGGCCAGATGGATGGTCAGACGGGTTTTCAGCCGGCCGCGTGGTTGCTGCTGTTTTTCCTCGAGCAGCCAGGCTGTGGCATCGAGGCCTGGCAGCAGGTCGACGCTGAGGGTGTCGCCCGCCTGCCAGTAGTTGGATATCTGCAGCATGGCCGGGCCGCTCAGACCGCGATGGGTAAACAGCATGGCTTCACTGAAGTGCTGGCCGTTGCAGCTGACCTCGACATCCAGCGCCAGGCCGGCCAGCCGCTCGCAGATCGGCTTGAGCTGGTCGCTGAAGGTGAAGGGCACCAGCCCCGCGTGGCGCGGGACCAGTTTGAGGCCGAACTGCTCGGCCAGCTGATAGCCAATGCCGCTGCCGCCGAGTGTCGGGATCGACAGACCACCGGTGGCCACCACCAGCGACTGGCAGCGCAGTGTGCCGGGGCGGCCCTGCTGTTCGACGCTGAGGACGAAGCCGCCATCCTCTGCCCGGGCTACGGTGCTCAACTCGCAGTGGGTACGAATTTCCACGCCGGCCTGCAGACATTCGTTCTCCAGCATGTCGAGGATCGGCTTGGCCGAGTCACGGCAGAACAACTGCTGGTGTTTGCGCTCTTCATAGTCGATGGCGTAGCGGCCGACCATGGAGATGAAGTCCCACTGGTTGTAGCGCTTGAGGGCTGATTTACAGAAGTGCGGGTTGGCGGAGATGAAGTTGTCTGCCTCGACACTGTAGTTGGTGAAGTTGCAGCGCCCGCCACCGGACATCAGGATTTTCTTGCCGATGCGGTTGGCGCGCTCGAGTACCAGCACCCGGCGGCCACGCTGGCCTGCGGTGGCGGCGCACATCAGGCCCGAGGCGCCGGCGCCGAGTACGATTACGTCAAAGTCGAAAGCGGGCTGGGGCACGTTGAACTATCCGCAAGGGCAGGGTGGCTGGAAACGGCGAATTCTAGCATTGTTGGGGTGTCTGCGCCGGGCTGGCGTAGAATGGCGGTTTATCCCGTTATCGAGGCTTGTCGCATGTCTTCCAGTGTCCCGCCGGACCACCGCAATGCTGATCCGCTGCACGGCGTTACTCTCAAGGTGCTGCTGCAGTGGCTGGTTGATCGCTATGGCTGGGACGAGTTGGGGCGGCGGATTCCGATCAACTGCTTTGTGCACGAGCCCAGTCTGAACTCCAGTCTGAAATTCCTGCGGCGTACCCCGTGGGCGCGCGAGAAGGTAGAGGCGCTGTATATTGCTAGTCTGCCAGCCAGCCGAGAGTAACGCCTGCCAGAATCAGGTAACGCCCGCCCTTGGCGACCAGTACGATCAGGGTGAAGCGCCAGAGCGGTTCGCGCATGACCCCGGCGACGATGGTCAAAGGGTCGCCGATGAAGGGCGCCCAGCTCAGCAGCAGTGACCAGAAGCCCCAGCGATGATAGGCCTGCTGGGTGCGATGCAGACGCTCGGGTGTCAGCGGGAACCAGCGCCGTTTCTGGAAGTGTTCGATATAGCGCCCCAGCCACCAGTTGATCATGGCGCCCAGCAGGTTGCCGGCGGTCGCCACCATCAGCGTCAGGGTCAGGTCGTAGCGCTCGGTCAGCAGCATGCCGACCAGCACCACCTCGGACTGCAACGGCAGCAGGGTGGCGGCACCCAGTGCGGCCAGGAACAGCCCTGCATACCCGCTAAGTTCCCACATCTATTCGTCTCGACTGCGGTGTTGGCCTGCATGATAACCCGCGTAGCCGATATTGCCTGAGTTGACCTGAATTTCAGCGCTTTGTTCTGAATTTCCAGAAAAGCCGAAGTATGCCTTCACGCGCCTGGGCAAAACGTGAATAATTCCCCGCCCCGATCTTCTACCGTGCCGGAGTTTCCTTGTCAGAGCTGTCTGCCGACCTGTCGTCGGCGTCTTCAGATACCCCCCATCGTTCCCTTTCCTGGCTGGTACTGCTTGCCCTGGCTGTCGGAGGCTTCGGTATCGGTACCGGTGAATTTGTGATCATGGGCCTGATGCCGACCATGGCCGCGGATCTGGGTGTCAGCGAGCCGCAGGTCGGGCACGTCATCAGTGCCTACGCTCTGGGCGTGGTCGTCGGTGCGCCTATTCTGGCTGTGCTGGGTGCTCGCCTGTACCGGCGACACCTGCTTTTGCTGCTCATGGGGTTCTTTGCCCTTGGTAATGCTGCGACGGCGCTGGCGCCGGGGTATCACTCGCTGATACTTGCCCGTTTCGTTACCGGCCTTCCGCACGGCGCCTATTTCGGAGTTGCGGCGCTGGTGGCCGCGTCAATGGTGCCATCGCACAAGCGTGCGGCGGCGGTCAGCCAGGTAATGCTCGGGCTGACCATCGCGATTCTGATCGGCAATCCTCTGGCAACCCTGATGGGCCAGTCGATTGACTGGCGTTATGCCTTTGTCGCTGTGTCGCTCATTGCGCTGCTGACCATGCTGCTGGTTGCCTGGGTTCTGCCGCTGGATCGCAGCGAGCATCGCAGCAACCCATTGACCGAACTGCAGGCGTTTCGGCGCATTCAGGTCTGGTACGCGCTGGGTATCGGTGCAATCGGTTTTGCCGGCATGTTCTGCGTGTTCAGTTATCTTGCGGTAACCCTGCTGGAGGTCACCCGGGTATCGCCGCTGGTGGTACCGGTAGCGGTGGCGACCTTCGGTGCAGGCACCCTTGCCGGCAATCTGCTGGGCGGCTGGCTGTTCGAGCGTCTGCAGTTCAGGGCCGTTGCTGTGGTGCTGATCTGGAGTGTGCTGGTGCTGCTGTTCTTTCCGTTTGCCGTACAGACGCTGTGGAGCGCGCTGCTGGCAGCCTTTCTGGTCGGCACCATGGTTGCCCTGTCGCCGCCCCTGCAGACCCGCTTGATGGATGTGGCGGCCGATGCCCAGACCCTGGCAGCGGCCTCGCACCATGCGGCGTTCAATGTGGCCAATGCCCTTGGCCCCTGGCTGGGCGGAGTGGCGATCAGCGCCGGTCTGGGCTGGACGGTGACCGGCTATGTCGGTGCCGTCACGGCAGCACTGGGCATGCTGCTGTTTCTGCTCGCCTGGCGGCACCAGCGCCAGCACCCGGAGGACATGCGTCCCGGGAGCTGATCTCAGGCCTCGCCGATGTTTGCGTCGTTGAAGGCGTTGGCGCGCTCTGCTGCCGGGCGCGCGAAGGCGGCGCCAACGTAGTCGGCAAAGCCGGGGCGTTCGGGGACGATCCCCTCCTGCATGGCCCAGCCCAGCTGGGATGACAGATACAGATCGGCGGCGGTGAAGTTGTCGCCGCACAGCCAGGGGCCGCCGAGCATCGCCTGTTGCAGGGTATCGAGGGTGTCTTCGAAGCTGCCGAAGCCGACCATGCGCGCGCGCTCCGGTGGAACTTCCCAACCCAGCTTGCGGGCGGTAATGGCTTGTTCCAGCGGGCCGGCTGCAAAAAAGAACCAGCGCAGATAGGCGGCACGGCGCGGATCGTCGACCGGCGGTGCCAGCCGGTGCCGCGGGAAACGGTCGGCAAGGTAGGCGCAGATGGCCGGGCACTCGGTAATCAGCAGGTCTCCGTGCATCAGGGCGGGTACCTTGCCCATCGGGTTAATCACGCGATAGGCGTCGCCTTTCATCTCATCGCCGTAACGAATCCAGACCGTTTCGTAGGAAACCTGCAGCTCCTCGAGCATCCAGTGCACCATCCGGCCGCGCGACTGCGGATTGCTGTAAAGGGTGAGTCCATGCATGGGTGGTTCTCCATTACCGCTCATTCAGTGTCTTGCAAGCATAGTCGCTGTTTGTCGAGTCACCAGTCCAGCACTACCTTGAGCAGGCCGATGCTGCTGACGGCCAGCAGAGCCAGGCCCAGTACGCGGAAGAAGCGGCCGCCGCTGTCTGCCAGCATGCGGTTGTGGAAGCGCAGGCCAATCAGGTGGCCGACTGTTACACAGGGCAGCAGCCAGAGATGATGAATCAGTTGCAGGTCTACTCCGGCCCAGACGAAGGCGGCCATCTTGATGGCAACCAGCACGAACCAGAGTACGAACAGGGTGTCGCGCAGCTTTTCCCGGGCAACATGCTGCGCCGCAACGGCGATGATCAGGGGCGCGCCGATCAGCGATGTGCCGCTGATATAGCCGCCCAGCATCAGAAACAGGGTATCAACCAAGCGGCTGTTACTGCGAAACGGCCGGTTGAGAATGTAGGAGATCGCGTAGCCGGAGACGATGACGAAGATGATCATGCTCATCACGTCGGCCGGCAGGGTCAGCAGGCCGAACACGCCGATCAGCTTGGGCACCATCATCACTGTCAGCATGTGGCCGAGATAGCGCCAGTCGACCGTGCCGCCGCCAGCCGGGCGCGACGCCGCGCGGTTGTTGAGAAAGACCGTGAGCGACGAGAACAGCAGCAGATGTGCGGCGATCAGCGGCAGGAATACCAGCGGATCGTCATGTACCAGCAGCAGAAACGGCAGTGACAGTACGGCCCCGCCGAAGCCCAGCCCGGACCGGACAAAGCCACTCCAGACGAAGATCAGGCCGATCAGCAGATACTGCGTCAGGGTCAGATCAGTCATGGCAGCGTCTCCGGGTCAGTGTGGCGCGATAGTGTACCCGAGCGCGCTGGCGCGGTGGTTCAGCGATTGCGGTCGAGCGTCAGATCGGTGTGTCTGTAGAGGCGGAAATCGCCGCTGGTTTCGGCATAGTCCCAGCGTTCGACAGCGCAGTGGTGAAACAGGCCGTCGGTGCTGTGTTCGATCAGGTTGACCGAGTTGGGTATGTTGCCCCGCACCCGGGACGACAGGGCGGTGCCGGCCTGGGCGGTCCAGGCTTGCCGTTGACCATGGCCGTTCAGCGGTCGCACATAGGGCAGGTGGATGTGGCCGGCCAGCAGCAGGTCCATCCCGGCATCAATCCAGCGCGGCACGATCCGCTCGTGATTGATCAGCAGATTGGCCTTGTCCGACGCTTCAATGGCTCGTACCGGATGGTGCTGGATAACGATGCGTAACTGGTCGCTGCGCGCACTTCGCAGCAGGCGTGAGACCCGCTCGATCTGACGCTCGCTGAGTTCACCGTTCTTGTGGCGCTGCGGGCGGGTGGAGTTGACGCCGATGACCAGCAGTCGTCTGCTCTCGTACACCGGCTCCAGTTCGTTGCTGATGTGGTTGCGGTAGTGACCGTAGGGGTTGAACAGTCGGCCGACCAGATTGAACAGCGGCAGATCATGGTTGCCCGGCACCGAGAGTACCGGGGCCGGCAGTTGATCGGCAAAGGCCCTGGCGCGGCGGAACTGCTCGGCGCGCGCGCGCTGGGTGATGTCGCCGGTGAGCAGCGTGAGGTCCGGTCGTCGTTCCGCCGCGAAGGCGAGCAGGGCGGCCATGACCTCTGGCTGCTCGGTGCCGAAATGCGGGTCGGACAGGTGCAGTAACCGGATCATGCGTACTCCCGCAGATGCTGATCGCGGGGCACCAGCAGCGGCAGTCGATGGCCTGCTACCTGGAATAACAGCGGCGAATGCATCCAGCTGATCTCGCCGTCCATGGCTACCTTGACCCGACGACCCCGCTTGCCAAGGCGCACGCGCATCTGCCGGAAGCCGAAGCTGCTGACTTGCTCTGCATCACCGAGTCGGCTTAGCAGACCACGCAACAGCAGGCCGTAAAGTGCCAGCGTCCCCATTGGTCTGGCGGTCATGGCGACCAGATTGCCGTTGTCAAGCGCTTCACGCTGGGCAATGCCCACGTGCTCAAGCTGCAGCGCGTTGTTGCCGACCACGATGGTCTGGGTGCGGAAGCGTTTCAGCTGGCCCGCAGTCTCCAGTTGTACGCTGAACTGGCGATGAGCCCTGAGCAGGGTTGCCAGAGCGGCCCAGAATGCGACCAGGCGGCTGCGACCGTAGCGTTGCTTCCAGGCCTCGCGATCCTCGAGTAATGCGGGGTAGAGGCCAAGGCTGGCATTGACCAAAAATACCTGGCCGTTGAGCAGGCCGACCTGGACCGGCTCGATTATCGCGTCCAGCAGGCAGCGGCAGGCCTGCTCGGTATTCTGTGGAATGCCATAGCGGCGACCGAAATAGTTGAATGTGCCTTGCGGCAGGATGCCGAACGGGACATCGCTGCCCAGCACCGCGTTGCTGACGGCATTGAGTGTGCCATCGCCTCCTGCGGCGATCACCGCGCCCTGGTGCCGGCGTGCCTGTTCCAGTGCGATTCGGGTCTTGTCGGCCAGCTCGCTGCCTTTGCCCGCCTCGAGCAGGGTAAAGGTGCGGCCTGCCTGAGTAAGGACGCGTTCTATGGTCTGACGCACGGTCTCGCCGTCGTGGCGACCGGAGCTGGCGTTGAGCACGATGAACAGCGGGGCCTCGGCGGGCAAGGGCTGTCCGGCGGATAGGGGCATGCGGTACCTCGCGGCTGCGTGTGTATCGGATACGGGTGACGCAGATCCTGGCTGGTTTCGGTTTTAGTCAGGCGGTTGTCGCCGAAGGTTCCATCCGTGTTGTTCGCACCGAGCGCTGTGTCGCGGCTCTTAAGGTTGGATTAAGACTCGCTCCCTAAACTACAGCCACTCTCCACTTCGGCTCAGGGATTTGTGATCATGTCGGCGTCTACCCAGCGGTACCACTCACTCAACGTATCATTGCACTGGCTCATGCTGCTGCTGATTGCAGCGGTGTATGCATGCATTGAACTTCGTACCAATTTTCCCAAGGGCAGCGATCCGCGCGAGCTGCTCAAGCACTGGCACTTCGCTCTCGGCATGGCGGTGTTTGTGCTGGTCTGGTTGCGCCTGATCGGGCGGTGGCTGTTTTCTGCCCCGACCATTACGCCAACGCCGCCGGCCTGGCAGCGTGCGCTGGCGAGCGCCATGCACTGGGCGTTGTACGGTTTGATGATCGGCCTGCCGTTGATTGGCTGGCTTATTCTCAGTGCCGGCGACAAGACCCGGATTTTCAGTTGGTTGACCTTGCCGTCACTGGTCGCGCCTGACCGTGCGCTGGCAGGGCAGCTGAAGGAAGTGCATGAATGGCTGGGCATCGCCGGCTACTGGCTGATCGGTCTGCACGCCGCCGCTGGGATTGCCCATCACTACGTGCTGCGCGACAACACGCTGGTGCGCATGCTGCCGGGGCGCCGCGCCAACTGAGTGCCGCAACGGGTTGTTGAAAGGGTGTCAGGCGCCGGGGCTCGCGAGCTCCGGCGTCGGTGTTCATGCCGGCTGGCGACAGCCTGGCAGCCGGCTCAACAGCAGCGGTAACGCCAGCCCGGCGCAGGCTCCGGCCAAGACGTCGCTTGGCCAGTGCACGCCCAGTGTCAGCCGCGACAGCCCGACCAGCAGCAGCCAGCTCAGGCCGAGCGTCACCCATAGCGAGCGCTGTCGGGGGTGCCGACGAGCCAGCACAATGACCAGCGCACCGGCGCAGGCGGCGGTGCCCAGTGTATGGCCGCTGGGAAAGCTGTAGGTGCTTAATGCTGCGGTGTCCCACAGCTCCGGCCGCGGGCGGGCAATCAGCAGCTTGCTGATGACCACCAGCAGGGCGCCGCCCAGTCCGGACAGCGCCAGCAGCAGGGCATTGGCAAGGTCGCGCCGGACCAGCATGCCGATCACCCAGCAGCTGATCAGTATCGTCAGGAACGGTGCTGAACCGGTGTGCGTTGCAAACGCCAGTAACTGCGACAGCGCGGAGGGAGTGTGTTGACCGACCTGAAGCAGCAGGGCCCGGTCGGCACCTGCTGTTGCGTCGTTGCTCACCAGAGCGGTCAGCGTGGCTGCAATCATCAACAGGGCGAGCGGGCCCAGCAGCAGGTGGCGTGGCGGTGGAGCGCTGGTCGTCGACATCCGGCTGGCGTACAGCAAGCCGAGCGCGACTGCGGTGCTCAACAAAAGCAGCGGCAGCGGCTGCATGGCAGCGTCCTCAGAACGTATAAGTGCCGGGCTGCGGCTCCAGAGCCGGCGGTACCGGCGGCTTGACTGTCGGTTCCGGTACGGGGCTGGGGGCGGGTGGTGTCAGCGGCCTGGGAGCCTCGACCTTGACGTGCTCGGCCAGCGTTGCCTGCCAAAGGGTCTCAAACTTGCCGACAAAGTCTCTGAAGCTGTTGCGCTCTGCCAGTTGGCGAGCGTTATCGATAGCCGCCTCGGAATTCCACATGCTGGCGCGTTGGGACTCGCGCGCAGTGGATTCGGCGGTGCCGTAGATGAAGCCGGTTCTCACATCAACCAGCAGTGCGGACGTGGTTGCGCTGACGAACGCTTCCTTGTTCGGCAGAAAACCCAGGGTCACCGCCGACAGCGGACCGAGCGAGGTGCTTTCGACGTTGAAGCGTGTATCCAGAGTGTAGATCAGCAACATATCGGCCTTCAGGCGGGCGGCCCCCAGGCGCAGATCCTTGATGGTATTGAGCTCCTGCGGCAGGATCAGGCGGGTGATTGGCGCCACTGCGGCAACATTGTCCAGGGCGGCGATGCGCTGCACATCTTCTTCGCTCTCGACGTCGCGGGTGGTCACCACACTGAAGCTGCCGGTGCCGTAGCTGTCGGCGGTCAGCGAGCGGTAGCCGGAAGACTGCACGCGGACCATGGCCAGTCGTGCGGGGAATTGCGCGGCGGGCTCCAGCGCCATCAGCTCGACGATATCGTCATCGCCAAGCGTAGACATGTTTACCCCGGCCGCCGGTGTGGTGTAGGTGGCGCAGCCTTGCACAATGGCGAGGCCAAGGGCGAGCAGGGACACAAGAATACGTCGATTCATCGGCGTAGCGGTTCCTCGGAATAAGGGTGGGCGGTCCCGCGCGGCAGCCTTGTGGCAGCGGGGCCTGCGAACCGCGCATGGTATCGCGTTGAGCGCAGGGCAACAATCGGCGACAGAATCTTTCTCGGCTTTGCGGCCGCCTGCTGCGCGATGCCGGGGCGAGCACGTACACTGTGGGTCTTTGCATGCATCAGGGGTGGTAACCAGTGAGCGAGCTTTTTCGTATCGAACAGCGTGATCCCGAAACTTTCAGAAGGCAGACCCGGCGCAGCACGCTGATTGTCGTGGTGCTCTTTGCTCTGCTCGGCATGGCACTGCCGGCGCTGCTGATCGGCCTGTTCGGCAGCGCCGATGGCAGCAACTTTGGCCTGAATCTGACCGGTGTGCTGCTGGCGGCAGCGATCACCGCGACCCTGGTCCGTACCGTGTTTCTCAAACAATCCTGGATGGACGCTGCGGCTTACGGCTGGCGCCTGAAGCGCGCACTGATGCGGGTAACCAACCAGATGCATCAGGTCAAGGACGCGGTGAAAGCGGGTGACGAGCAGGCGATGCTGCTGCTGCGCTTCTACCACCTTGGTCTGCAGCAGATGCACCACCTTGATGGCAACACCAGCGACATGCTGGAGCTGGTGGCCGAGCGCGAGCAGTTGCGTGAGGCGCTGGTCGAGCGTGGTCTCGCGGAGGATCAGATGGTGCTGCGCAGTGAATGGCTGGAGCATCTTGCCGGCCGCACCAAGGGCTAGCCGGCTTTCGGCGGCATAACTACCCATTCGGGTTCGTCAAACTCCCCGACGAAGCGAATCTCGCAGCAGTCTGCAGCGCTGCGGATAATTTCCGCGACGGCCGGGTCAGGCGTGCCTTCCATCGCATCCCGCGCGGCCTTGCTCTCCCAGTGGGCTATGGCAATCAGCTTGGCCGGGTCGCTCAGGCTGCGATGCAGTTCGGTGCCCAGGGCGCCGGGAGCCTGCTGAATCAGGCTGCTGGCGCGCACCCAGGCATCGGCGTAGTCCTCGGGCTGAAAGCCCGGCTTTATCGTCACCTCGAAGATGTATTTCATCGCTGGCTCCCGGAGTCAGTGCCGGCTGCTGTCGATATTCACCAGCCGCCCATCAATAAAGCGCAAGCGCCGGACCATGCCGTTGTCGGGGCCATAGGTCCAGAGGTCGATCGTGACGCTGCCTTCGGTCGGATAGCCATCCGGATCGATCTGACGCGGCGTGTGCTCGCGTTGATCGGGCTCGCCGCACAGTGCCAATACGTCATCCTGCGAGTCACCGGTCTCGACGATGCCGTTATCGCAGCGCAGTGAGGCGGCCTGTGCGGTGGATGTGGCGCTGACCACGGTCAGCAGGGTCAGTAGTAGCAGTCGGCCGTGCATTGGTTGCCCTCCCTTGGGGCAGGACGCTTGATGTTTACATCATGCCTGTGTCATTTGCACAGGTCGAACGTCAGGCACAAAAAAGCCCGGCGCGATGGCCGGGCTTCTTGCTTGCTGCGGGTCTTACAGGCCGAACTTGGCCTTGAACTCACGGCGACGGCGGTGCAGGACTGGCTCGGTGTAGCCGTTCGGCTGCTTGGTGCCTTCAACGCACAGTTCAACGGCGGCCTGGAAGGCAACGCTGTCGTCAAAGTTCGGCGCCATCGGCTTGTAGGCCGGGTCGCTTTCGTTCTGACGGTCAACCACTGCGGCCATGCGCTTCATGGTTTCCATGACCTGCTCTTCGGTGCAGATGCCGTGGCGCAGCCAGTTGGCGATGTGCTGGCTGGAAATACGCAGGGTTGCGCGGTCTTCCATCAGGCCCACGTCGTTGATGTCCGGTACCTTGGAGCAGCCGACGCCCTGATCGATCCAGCGTACAACGTAGCCGAGGATGCCCTGGGCGTTGTTGTCCAGTTCCTGCTGGATTTCCTCGGCGGACCAGTTGGTGTTCGGCGCCAGCGGAATGGTCAGAATGTCGTCAACGGAGGCCGGAGTGCGCTTGGCCAGCTCTTCCTGGCGCTCGGCGACGTTCACCTTGTGGTAGTGCAGGGCATGCAGGGTAGCGGCGGTCGGGGACGGAACCCAGGCGGTGTTGGCGCCGGCCATCGGGTGACCGATCTTCTGCTCCAGCATGGCAGCCATCAGGTCGGGCATGGCCCACATGCCTTTACCGATTTGCGCACGACCTTTCAGGCCGGTGGCCAGACCGATGTCGACGTTGTTGTTCTCGTAGGCACCGATCCAGACTGCGCCCTTGATTTCGCCCTTGCGGATGAACGCGCCGGCTTCCATGGAAGTGTGGATCTCGTCACCGGTGCGGTCGAGGAAGCCGGTGTTGATGAACACAACGCGCTCGCTGGCGGCCTTGATGCAGGCTTTCAGGTTGACGGTGGTGCGACGCTCTTCGTCCATGATGCCGACTTTCAGGGTGTTGCGCGGCAGGCCCAGCATGTCTTCAACGCGGCCGAACAGCTCGGTGGTGAACGCCACCTCTTCCGGACCGTGCATCTTCGGCTTAACGATGTAGACCGAACCGGTGCGGGTGTTCTTGCGGCTGGTGTTGCCGTTCAGGTTGTGCATGGCGATCAGGCTGGTGACCGCTGCGTCCATGATGCCTTCCGGCACTTCGTTGCCGTCCTGGTCCAGGATCGCGTCGTTGGTCATCAGGTGGCCGACGTTGCGAACGAACAGCAGGGAGCGACCGTGCAGGGTCAGGGTGGTGCCGTCGGCCTTGGTGTATTCGCGGTCCGGGTTCATGGTGCGGGTGAAGGTGCTGCCGCCCTTGTTGACGGACTCGGCCAGGTCACCTTTCATCAGGCCCAACCAGTTGCTGTAGACAACGGTCTTGTCGTCGGCATCAACGGCGGCGACGGAGTCTTCGCAGTCCATGATGGTGGTCAGCGCAGATTCCATCAGCACGTCTTTGACGCCGGCAGCGTCGGTCTGGCCGACGTTGCTGGTCGCATCGATCTGGATTTCGAAGTGCAGGCCGTTGTGCTTGAGCAGGACGGCAGTCGGCGCCGCAGCGTCGCCCTGGAAGGCGATAAACTGGGCGGCGTCTTTCAGGCCGGTGGTGCTGCCGTCTTTCAGGCTAACGCTCAGCTGGCCGTCCTTGACGGTGTAGCTGGTGGAGTCAACGTGGGAACCATTGGCCAGCGGTGCTGCCTCATCAAGGAAGGCGCGGGCGAAGGCGATAACCTTGTTGCCACGGATTTCGTTGTAACCCGGGCCCTTGGTGGCGCCGCCTTCTTCAGAGATCGCGTCGGTACCGTACAATGCATCGTACAGCGAGCCCCAGCGTGCGTTGGCAGCGTTCAGGGCGAAACGGGCGTTCATCACCGGCACAACCAGCTGCGGGCCGGCCATGGTGGCGATTTCCTCGTCAACGTTCTGGGTGGTGGCCTGGAAGTCAGCGGGTTCGGGCAGCAGGTAGCCGATCTCCTGCAGGAAGGCTTTGTATTCGGCAGCATTGTGGGGCTGACCGGCGCGTGCCTGGTGCCATGCATCGATCTTCGCCTGGAAGTCGTCGCGCTTGGCCAGCAGTGCCTTGTTCTTGGGAGCCAGGTCCTTGATCAGCGCTTCGACACCGGCCCAGAAGGCGTTGGCCTCGACACCGGTACCGGGAATGGCACGCTCGTTGATAAAGTCGTGGAGAACCTTGGCTACTTGCAAACTGCCAACTTGGACGCGATCTGTCATGTTACACCCTCACTGTGCTGACAACCTGCGCGCTACGCGCATCAGGACGTGGAAATTGGAGACGCGGTATGTTACACGATGATGTGTTGCAAAGCATGCCCGACAGGCGCAAATGTCCCGGGTCTGCGGCAGATCAGGGCGTGACCTGCGGGTCTGCTTCTCCCCAGCTGACTGGATACCGAATGGATCAGGCTTTTTTCTCATCCCTCGCTGAACGCCTCCCGGCATTTGACCCGGGGTTGGCGACGGACGAGGCGGCCCGCCGTTACGCTGGCTATTACGGCATCGATTTTCGTGACCGGGCTGAACAACACCTGGGCCGAATCGATGTCGATGGCTTCAGCGTGGCCACTCAGATATGGAAGCCGCCTGTGGCGCGCGGCACCTTGCTGATCCTGCATGGCTACTACGATCACATGGGGCTTTACCGCCATCTGATTGAGTGGGCACTGGAGCAGCATTACGCGGTGCTGGCGTTCGATTTGCCGGGGCATGGCCTGTCCAGTGGCGAACGGGCCAGTATCGACTGTTTTTTGCGTTACCAGAAAGTGCTTGATGGCGTACTGGAGCAGGCGCTGCGCTGGAAGCTGCCGGCGCCCTGGCACATGCTCGGGCAAAGCACCGGTGGCGCGATTCTGATCGACCGCCTGCTGCATGGACCGCTGCCGGCGGAGCTGGGGCAGACGGTGCTGATGGCGCCGCTGGTCCGTCCGAAACAGTGGGCCTTTTCGCAAATGGGGTTGAAGCTGTTTGGCGGTTTTGTCCAGCAGCTCAGTCGGCGTTTCACCGACAACTCCACCGATCAGGCGTTTCTCGATTTCATTCGCAGCCAGGACCCGTTGCAGCCGCAGGTGTTGCCGGTAGCCTGGGTGCAGGCTCTGGAGCGCTGGATTCCGCGCATCGAGTCAGCGGCCTCGGTCGCCCATCGGCCGCTGATCATTCAGGGCCAGGAAGACGGCACGGTCGACTGGCAGCACAATCTGCAGGTGCTGGAGAGCAAGTTCACCCGCCCGGACACCTTCTACTTGCCGACGGCGCGCCACCACCTGGCCAACGAGCACCAGACGTTGCGCCAGCAGTACCTGGACTGGCTGGCGCCGCGGCTGGCAGGTTAAGTCGCCTGGCTTAGGGGTTCAGTGCATCGCGCGCGGCGGCGCTGGCGGCCTGGAAAAAGGCGCGGCCCGCATCGGACTCGCTCCAGTCGGCGTAGCGCCTCAGTTGCTGATCCGTCAGGTCACGGTAGACGTAGGCCAGGGTCTGCGGCAGGTTGGGTTCCATCTGGGCGCGCAGTGTGCCGCGGCGCTGGTCCGCCAGCCCGTCGGGAATGGTCAGCAGGCCGCCCAGCATATCGTTCGCACTTTGGGTCGCCAGACTGGCGAGCGCGAGCGATACTTCCTCGCCCATGTCCAGTGCCGGAAGCTGTTTGCCAAGCCGATTCAGCAGTGCTGCCCGCTGTGCGCTCGGGTTCTGCGCAGGCAAGCCGGCCTGCATCCGGCTGACCTCGGCGGGGGAGGTGGCGCGGGTTTCGGCGGCAGTGATCAACCGGCCAAGATCGCTGCGGTAGAACCGCAGGGCTTCGCTCAGCTGCTGGTCTGACAGATTGACGGATAGGCTCGCCATGGCGCGCGCTTCCATGCGGTCCGGTGCAAAACGTTCGCTGCTTTTGCGCATCAGGCTGTCGGCCAGTGCTGCGGGCAGCTGGGCAGCGTACCGGCTGCTAGCCTTGCTCAAGGCCTGCTGGAAGTGTTCCTGATGTGTTTTCATGCCGGAAGCCTGGTACAACTGGTGGGTTTCTGCCTGAACCGAGAGGCCAAGGCAGACAAGTCCGGCGAAGAGTGCGCCCTGTGCGGCGCGGAGCAATGTTTGGGGCATGATTTTCTCTGGATTGGCGGTGCGCAAAATTGCTTGCCTGTTGGGGGTGATCACCTAAAATGCGGGTCTCGTTGCTGCGCACGGTAGCAGATGCTCTTCTCCTGCCGCGTACCAGCCCTCCGCCAACAGCGACGAGTAGACGTCCCTCCCTTTGAGTAGTGTCACTATGTCCGAGTTCCCGTTGGTACCGGCCTCACGTTATGCGTGCGTGGCTGATGAGTTGGCCGAGCGTGGCTGGTCCGTGCAGGAGCAGTTTCTGCCCGAATCGCTGGCGCAGGCGCTGGAGCGAGACTGCCGAAGTCTCTGGCAGCAGGATGACCTCACGCCCGCAGCCATCGGCCGCGGTGACAGTCAGTTGGTCGTGCCAGGTATTCGCGGTGACTACACCCGTTGGCTGGATGAGTGCCCGCCAACGGCAGCCGGTCGAGCGTACATGGCGCTGATGGACGGGCTGCGTGAAGCGCTCAACCGCAGCCTGTTTCTCGGGCTCGATACCTTTGAAACCCACTATGCGCTATATCCGCCCGGGGCCGGCTATCAGCGCCATCTCGATCGTTTTCAGGACAGCCCGCTGCGCACCATATCGGTGGTAGCCTATCTGAACTCGGTGTGGCAGCCGGGCGATGGCGGTGAGCTGCGCCTGTTTCTGGCGGATGGCGAGCGCGATGTTGCCCCGCGGGCCGGCACCGTGGTGATTTTTACCAGTGCCGATGTCGAGCATGAAGTGCTGGCGTCGCGCTTTGAGCGCGCCAGCCTGACCGGCTGGTTCCGCCGTCGGCCGGATAACCCGCTGCTGCGCTGATCGCTCCATCGCGCAGCCACTCTGGGAGTACGCATGGAGAGGATTCTGGTCAGTGCCTGCCTGCTGGGTCAGCGGGTACGTTATGACGGTGGCGGTTTTGATCCGTTGCAGCAATTGCTGGAGTGGCAGGCGCAGGGGCGACTGGTCGTGGTGTGCCCGGAAGTCGCCGGAGGCCTGCCGACGCCACGCCCGCCTGCCGAAATTCCCGGTGGGCAGGGCGCAGAGGTGCTGGCCGGACGGTTGCCGGTGCATACCGATCAGGGCGAGGATGTCACCGCGCCCTTTGTTCGCGGCGCCGAGCAGGCGCTGGCGCTGGTGCGCAGGCACGGTATCCGTTACGCGCTGCTCAAGGCACGGAGCCCGTCCTGCGGTAATGTCGAAACCTATGATGGCAGCTTCAGCGGCGTGCGCGTGTCGGGTGAGGGCGTGGCCGCGGCGGCGTTGCGACAGGCGGGTGTGCGGGTTTTCAACGAAGAGCAGCTTGCTGATCTGGCTGCGCTGCTTCAGAGCTAGAGGGCGCGCATAAAACGAAAAAGGCGCAACCGAGGTTGCGCCTTTTGGCGTTGCAGCGAGCTGCTTAGAACAGCACGCGAACGCGGATGGTGCCTTTGACCTGCTGGATCTTCTCAAGAGCCAGATCGGAGTACTCGGCATCGACGTCGATGACGACGTAGCCAACCTTCTCGTTGGTCTGCAGGAACTGACCGCAGATGTTGATGCCGTTGGCAGCGAACACCTGGTTGATCTCGCTCATGACGCCCGGCACGTTCTCGTGGATGTGCAGCAGGCGGTGTTTGCCCGGATGTGACGGCAGAGCGACTTCCGGGAAGTTGACCGAGGTAATGGAGGTACCGTTGTCGCTGTAGCGAACCAGCTTCTCGGCGACTTCCAGACCGATGTTGGCCTGAGCTTCCATGGTCGAGCCACCGATGTGCGGGGTCAGGATGCAGTTCTGGAACTCGCGCAGCGGGCTGACGAACTCTTCACCATTGGCACGCGGCTCAACCGGGAATACGTCGATGGCAGCGCCGTTCAGGTGCTTGTCGCGCAGCGCTGCAGCCAGTGCGTCGATATCGACCACGGTGCCGCGAGCGGCGTTGATCAGAATGCCGCCCTTCTTCATGGTGCGGATTTCCTTCTCGCCGATCATCCACTTGGTGGCAGCGGTTTCCGGCACGTGCAGGGTGACGATGTCGGCCTCTGCCAGCAGCTCGTTCAGCGAACCTACCTGGGTGGCGTTGCCCAGCGGCAGCTTGGTGACGACGTCGTAGAACAGCACCTGCATGCCAAGGCTTTCTGCCAGAACCGACAGCTGGGTACCGATCGAGCCGTAACCGATGATACCGAGCTTCTTGCCGCGGATCTCATAGGAGCCGGTAGCGCTCTTGATCCAGCCGCCTTCGTGGCAGGAGGCATTTTTCTCGGGAATCCCGCGCAGCAGCAGAATGGCTTCGGCCAGCACCAGTTCGGCAACCGAACGGGTGTTGGAGTACGGCGCGTTGAATACCGCTACGCCCTGACGCATGGCGGCGTCGAGATCAACCTGGTTGGTACCGATGCAGAAGCAGCCGACCGCGACCAGCTTGTTGGCGTGGCTGAAGATCTCTTCAGTCAGCTGGGTGCGGGAACGGATGCCGATGAAGTGAGCGTCGGCAATGGATTCTTTCAGCTGCTCTTCCGGCAGCGAACCCGTGTGGTACTCGATGTTGGTATAGCCAGCGGCGTTCAGAGTATCGACCGCAGTCTGGTGTACGCCCTCGAGGAGCAGAAACTTGATCTTGCTTTTGTCCAGCGAGGTTTTGGCCATGGTCATGGTGCAGTTACCCAAAATGCTGATGAAGGAAGGCCGAGCAACCCGTCTGCCCCGGAATGCGACGGAGGGGTCCTGTTTCGGAAGTCGCGTATGCTAGCATAATCTGCCTTTTTTGATGCCTGGCTGCGCATGAAATGTGTTCAGGCGTTGCATGAATTCCCTTTGAGAGCTCGCCATGACCCCAGACGCTGTGATTGCAACCCTCAAGACGCTGGTTGATCCGGACAAGGTGCGGACCGACGCCGAATCCCTCGACAACTGGGGTAAGGACTGGACCAAGCACTTTGCTCCGGCTCCGCTGGCGATTGTGTTTCCAAAGACCGTTGAGCAGGTGCAGGCGATTGTGCGCTTTGCCAACGAACAGAAGCTGGCGCTGGTGCCCTCCGGTGGCCGTACCGGCCTGTCGGCGGCGGCGGTGGCTGCCAACGGCGAGATCGTGGTGTCGTTTGACTACATGAATCAGATTGGCGAGTTCAACGCTTACGACCGCACCGTGGTCTGCCAGCCGGGCGTGGTGACCGCGCAGCTGCAGCAGTTTGCCGAGGAAAAGGGGCTGTACTACCCGGTGGACTTCGCCTCCGCCGGGTCCAGCCAGATTGGCGGCAATATCGGCACCAATGCCGGCGGTATCAAGGTAATTCGCTATGGTATGACCCGCAACTGGGTGGCCGGCCTGAAGGTCGTCACCGGTACCGGCGAGCTGCTGGAGCTGAACCGTGACCTGATCAAGAACGCCACCGGCTACGATCTGCGTCAGCTGTTTATCGGCGCTGAAGGTACGCTGGGCTTTGTGGTTGAGGCGACCATGCGTCTGGAACGTGCGCCGAAGAATCTGACTGCGATGGTGCTGGGTACGCCGGATTTCGATTCCATCATGCCGGTGCTGCACGCGTTTCAGGACAAGCTGGATCTGACGGCCTTCGAGTTCTTCTCCGACAAGGCGATGGCCAAGATCATGGGCCGTGGCGATGTGCCCGCGCCGTTCGAAACCGAGTGCCCGTTCTACGCGCTGCTGGAGTTCGAAGCGATCAGCGAGGACATTGCCAACGACGCGCTGGCGACCTTCGAGCACTGTGTGGAGCAGGGCTGGGTGCTCGATGGCGTGATGAGCCAGAGCCAGCAGCAGCTGGAAAATCTGTGGAAGCTGCGCGAGTTCATCTCGGAAACCATCTCCCACTGGACGCCCTACAAGAACGACATCTCTGTGACCGTCGGCAAGGTGCCGGCCTTCCTGCATGACATCGACAATATCGTTGGCGAGCATTACCCGGATTTCGAGATCGTCTGGTTCGGCCACATCGGTGACGGCAACCTGCACCTGAATATCCTCAAGCCCGAGAATCTGTCCAAGGACGAGTTCTTCGCCAAGTGTGCGACGGTTAACAAGTGGGTGTTCGAGATCGTCGAGAAGTACAACGGCTCGATCTCTGCCGAGCACGGCGTCGGCATGACCAAACGCGACTATCTGACCTACAGCCGCAGCCCGGAGGAAATCGCAGTGATGAAAGCAATCAAGGCCGTGTTCGACCCCAACGGCATCATGAACCCCGGCAAGATATTCAACTGACAGCTTCAAGCTTCAAGCGGCAAGCAAAGGCAAAAGCGGGAGCAGGGTATATGACCTACCAGCATCAGTATGTAGACGGCAGTGTGATTGATCTGCCAATGGGCAAGGTGGTGTGTGTCGGTCGCAACTACGCCGAGCATGCCCGCGAGCTGAACAACCCGGTACCGACCGAGCCGCTGCTGTTCATCAAGCCGGCGACCTCGGTGGTGCCGATGGCTCCGTCGATCAAGCTGGTGCAGGGGCGCGGCCCGGTGCATTACGAGACGGAGATTGCGCTGCTGATCGGTGCGCCGCTGAGCGGTATGGTCAGCGAGGAAGAAGCCGAGGCGGCGATCATTGGCGTGGGCCTGGCACTGGATCTGACTCTGCGTGAGCTGCAGGATCAGCTGAAGGCCAAGAGTCATCCCTGGGAGCGCGCCAAGGCGTTTGACGGCGCCTGCCCGCTGTCGCCATTCGTGCCCAAGGCCCATGCGGGTGATCTGCACGCGCTGTCTCTGCAGCTGGACATCAATGGCGAGCGCCGGCAGCAGGGTAGCGCAGCGGAAATGATTACGCCGATTGTGGCGCTGGTGCGGCATATCGCGAACGAGTTCAGTCTGCTGCCGGGCGACGTTGTTATCACCGGTACCCCGGCTGGTGTTGGCGTACTCAACCCCGGTGATGAGCTGACCCTGGCCATTGCCGGTAAGCTGCAGGTGCAGACACGCATCGCCGAATGAACCTATGGCACCGGCAGCGGTCTGACGCTGCTCCGTTCCGCTGTCGGAAGCCAAATATGAAGAAGTTTTTGCTTGCCGTGGTCCTTTTGCTGCTGGGTGCTGCAGCGGGTATTCATTATCTTCATCTTGATGCCATCTGGTGGCATAGCTGGCGGATGCATCAGGCTCCTCCCCATGTCGATTCGCTGGAGCTCGATCACTACCGGGCCGATATCCAGGCTCAGCCTATTCAAGGGCTGGACGACGATGTCTCTGCGCTGACCTTCAATCCTGAAACGGGAACGCTGTTTGCGGTGCTTAATGGCGAGCCGCTGCTGGTCGAGTTGTCGACGGACGGTCAGTTGCTGCGTAAGGTGCGGATCAACGGGGTGGTGGACATGGAGGGGTTGACCCATGTCGTCGATGACCGCTTTGTGATTGCGGAAGAGCGGACCCAGCGTCTGATCGAGATCGAGGTGCCCAGCGGAGCTGAGCAGATTGATGTGGCTGGCGCACCCAGCCTGGTGATCGGTCTCGACCTTAACGGCAACAAGGGGTTTGAGGGCCTGTCCTGGGATGCGCGTCAGCGCCGCCTGCTGGTGGTCAAGGAGCGTGATCCGCTAAGGGTGTTGGCGGTAACCGGCTTCGTTGGAGCTGAGCCTGGAGCGGTCATCAGCGTGCACATTACCGAGTTGAAACCCCCGGGCTCGCCGCGGCTGTTTATGCGTGATCTGTCTTCGCTGAGTCTGCATGATGAAACCGGCCATCTGCTGTTGCTGAGCGATCAGTCCAACATGGTGGTTGAGTATGACGAAGAGGGGCATCCGCGCGGCCTGCTTGGGCTCTGGAGAGGCATGGGCGGCCTGCAGCAAACGGTGCCGCAGGCGGAGGGGCTGGCGATAGATCGGCAGCGGCGGCTGTATATGGTCAGCGAGCCGAACCTGTTCTATCGCTTCGTACCCGGCCAGTAGCGCAGCGGTTCAGCTGCGCTCGATAGTACGCACGCCCTGTGGTGTCCCCAGCAGCAGCACGTCAGCCGGACGGGCGGCGAACAGGCCGTTGCAGACCACCCCGACGATGGCGTTGAGGTCGGCTTCCAGCTGCTTCGGGTTGACAATCGACATGTTGTAGACGTCGAGGATGACGTTGCCGTTGTCGGTCACGCAGCCTTCACGGTAAACCGGATCGCCGCCGAGCTTGACGATCTCGCGGGCCACGTGGCTGCGCGCCATCGGGATGACTTCGACCGGCAGCGGGAACTCGCCCAGCACCGGCACCAGTTTGCTTTCGTCAGCGATGCAGATAAAGGTTTTGGCTACGGCGGCGACAATTTTTTCACGGGTCAGGGCGGCGCCACCGCCCTTGATCAGTTCGAGGTTTTCGTTGCTTTCGTCGGCGCCGTCAACATAGAAGTCCAGCTGCGGCACGCTGTTCAGATCGTAGACTGCGATGCCGTGGCCTTTCAGACGCTCGGCGGTGGCTTCGGAGCTGGCGACGGCGCCGTCAAACGCCAGTTTGTGCTTGGCCAGGGCGTCGATGAAGCAGTTGGCGGTGGAGCCGGTACCCACCCCGACGATGCTGTTGGCATCCAGATGTGGCAGCAGGCGCTCAACGGCGGCCTGTCCTACCGCCTGTTTCATTTCGTCCTGGGTCATCTCGGCTCCTCATCGTTGGCTGGGCAAAGAGTGCGATTATACGGGGTTGCAGGGGCGCGCGTGTAGTCGCGCGGGCTGTGATTCGCTAGACTGGCGCCTTTCCCATCCCCTGCGATCAGTTGACCTCACCCATGCTGGAAACCTACGTCAAGAAGATTCTCTGCTCCCCGGTTTACGATGTGGCGGTGGAAACCCCGGTGCACGCCGCACCCTTTCTGTCCGAGCGGCTGGGCAATACCGTGCTGCTCAAGCGTGAAGACCTGCAGCCGGTGTTCTCGTTCAAGATTCGCGGCGCCTACAACAAGTTGGCCCAGCTGACCGACGAGCAGCGCGCCTGTGGCGTGGTCGCGGCCTCAGCCGGCAACCATGCCCAGGGCCTGGCCTATGCTGCGCGTCATATGGGCGTGAAGGCGACCATCGTGATGCCGCGCACCACGCCCGAGATCAAGGTCAAGGCGGTGCGGGCCCGGGGCGGCAAGGTGGTTCTGCACGGCGATGCCTTTGATGAAGCGCTGGCCTATTCGCAGAAGCTGGTTAAGGAAAAGGGCTTCGTCTATATCCACCCTTACGACGACCCGGACACCATTGCCGGTCAGGGTACCGTGGCAATGGAAATTCTGCGTCAGGTGCAGGGTCCGCTGAATGCGATCTTCGTCCCGGTCGGTGGGGGCGGCCTGATCGCCGGTATCGCCGCCTACGTAAAGTATCTGCGCCCGGACATCAAGGTGATCGGCGTCGAACCGCAGGATTCAGCCTGTCTGCAGGCCGCCATGGCCGCCGATGAGCGGGTGGTGCTCGGCCAGGTTGGTCTGTTTGCCGACGGCGTGGCGGTGGCGCAGATCGGTGAGCACACCTTCGAGGTCTGTCGCCGGTATGTTGATGAAGTGATTACCGTCACCACCGACGAGATGTGTGCAGCGATCAAGGATATCTACGACGACACTCGCTCGATCTGCGAGCCGGCCGGCTGTCTGGGTGTTGCCGGCATCAAGAAATATGTGGAGCGCGAAGGGTGCAGCGGCCAGGTGCTGGTGGCCATCGACTCGGGCGCCAATATCAACTTCGATCGTCTGCGCCACGTTGCCGAGCGTGCGGAAATCGGCGAGAAGCGCGAGGCGCTGCTGGCGGTGACCATCCCGGAAAAGCCCGGCAGCTTCAAGCAGTTCTGCGAGGCCATCGGTAAACGGGCGATCACCGAGTTCAACTACCGCTATCACACTGGCAGCGAGGCGCACATCTTCGTCGGGGTGCAGACCCATCCGGAGCTCGATCCGCGCGACAAGCTGGTCAGCCAACTGGCTGCGGACGGCTTCCCGGTGCTGGATCTGACCGACAACGAGCTGGCCAAGTTGCATGTGCGTCACATGGTCGGCGGTCATGCCGAACACGTGACTGACGAGCAGGTGTTCCGTTTCGAGTTTCCGGAGCGCCCCGGTGCCTTGTTCAACTTCCTCAACAAGTTGGGCGGACGCTGGAATATCTCCATGTTCCATTACCGTAACCACGGCGCGGCCTATGGCCGTGTGGTTGCCGGACTGCAGGTGCCCGAGTCTGAGCGGCATCTGATCCCTGCGGCGCTGGAAGCCATTGGTTATCCGTACTGGGACGAGACCGACAATCCGGCCTATCGTCTCTATCTGGGCTGAGTGTTACAAGGTGGTTGTCTCATCACCCAGTTCGGTGCGGTTGCGGCCGTTGGTCTTGGCCTGATAGAGCGCCAGGTCCGCCTGGCGGATCAGGTCATCCGGTGTTTTGTCGGAGGCCGGAATCAGGCTGGCGGCGCCTATGCTGACTGTCAGCAGGCCGGATGCCACTGAGGTTTTCGGGTGGTGAATGGCGATTTTGGCCACGGCTTCGTGTACCCGTCCGGCTGCCTGCAGGCACTGGCTGGCGTCGGCACCGGGCAGGATGACCGCGAACTCCTCGCCGCCGTAACGGCAAATGCAGTCTCCCTCACGGGTCAGGGCTCTATTCAGGGCGGCTGCCAGCTGTCGCAAGGCGTCGTCGCCAGCCTGGTGACCCAGTTCGTCGTTGAATCGCTTGAAATAATCAACATCCAGCATCAGCAGTCCCAGTGGAGCCTGCTCGCGGCGCAGTCGGCGCCATTCTCTGAGCATGGTGTCGTCGAAGTGGCGGCGGTTGAACAACCCTGTCAGGCCGTCCTGGTGAGACAGGCGTTGCAGTTGCTCTGCAATCTGCAGTTGCTCGCTGTTGTTGCGGCCGACGCAGATCAGGTAGTCCCTGCCCATGCGGCGGATGTGGCGAACGCTGACCTCAAGCGGTACGCTGTGTCCGTCACGATGCATGACCCGCCTCTGGAAGATCGCATCACCCTCGCGCTTGAGCATCTTGCGCAGGTCTGCGAGCCACTGTGCTGCGTCGGGTATCACGTCTGTGGGGGAAACCTGCACCAGATTACGAAGCTCCTGTTCGGTGTAGCCGAGCCCCTGCCAGCAGGTGCGGTTCAGGTAGACAATCTCAAGGGGCGCCAGACTGATGATGAACAGGGCATCGTGGCTGTTGTCGGTCATGTCATTGACCAGCCTGAGGTGTGCCTGGTTCTGCTTGAGGATTTCTTCGGTTTTCTGTCGCCGGGCGATTTCGGCCTGCAACCGGCGGTTGCTGTCGTTTACCTGGCGGTTGCGTTGTGCAACGCGCACCGCCAGCCAGAGCGAGCAGCAGAGCAGGATGGCAATCAGTGTGCTGGTGCCGGTTGCCAGTGCCGGCAGAGCCGTGGTGGCGCGTTCAAGCAATTGCTGGCTTGGGTAGATCAGCAGCCGGAAATCGTTGTTACCGCCCAGGCGAACCGGGCTGCCGACGTTCCAGTTCGCGCCGGGCAGGTTGGTTGCGCCGGTGCTGAACAGCATCTTTTCGTTCTCGAGTAGCCGCAGGTTCATCGGTTCGGTGTGCAGGTGCTGCACCAGGTCGTTCAGCAGCACCTCGACACGGAAGATGCCGATCAGAAAGCCGTCGAACTCCCCATCCTTCAGATAAAGCGGCACATAATAGGCCATGCCGAGACCACCCTGAGCGAGAGTGAAGGCGTTGCTCAGCTGTGGCCGGCCGCTGCTACCTGAGCTGAGCAGAACCGGGTAATTGGGATGGGTCGGCTGATACACCAGATTGGCGGCGGCTTCATTGCCTGCCAGTGGCTCGACCCATTGCATCCGGTAGTTACGATCCAGCCACTCGATGGCCTGAAAGCTCGGAAAGTCGTGCAGCAACTGCTCGACATCGCTATTCCACAGATCTCGGCGGCTGCTGTGCAGTGGCCATCGCTTGGCGAGCCGAAGCAGGGCCTCGGTTTGATTGCCGAAATGGGCCTCAATCTGGTGCGCCAGTGCGTCGGACTCAAGTTGAAGGCGCGCGCGGGCCTGCTCCTGTTCAGCAAGATAAAGTGCGCGCCAGACAACGAACAGCGCGATCGCCAGGGCGCAACAAAGAACGACGATCAGCGCAGGAAGCTTCTTTGCATGGCGGTCTATAACGGGTACTGGCATAGATATTCCCGAGGTTGCCTCCTACTGATAGCACATTGCCGGGTTGCCGGCCAGAGGGCGTCAGTTATGCTGCTCCCAGCACAATCTGCCACTGCTGCTCCGTGACCGGCATCACCGACAGCCGACTGCCTCGCTGTAATAATGCCAGCGCCTCCAGCCCGTTCAGCGAGCGCAGCCTGGTGAGTGTCAACAGGGTTGGGAACTTTCTCTCGAATGCCACGTCCACTGCCGTCCATGGCAGTTTTTCAGTGCTGGCTTTCGGGTCGTAGTAAGGGCTGTCGGGATCGATGGCGGTGCGGTCCGGGTAGGGTTCGCCAATGATGCGACCGATACCGGCAATGCCGGGTGGCTGGCAGCTGGAGTGGTAAAACAGAAACTGGTCACCGGGCTGCATGTTGCGCATGAAGTTGCGCGCCTGATAGTTGCGTACGCCATCCCAGGGAGCCTGCCCCAGGCGCTCCAGGTCGGAAATGGAAAAGGTATCGGGCTCGGATTTCATCAGCCAATAGGCCATGACACTCTCCTGGGTGAGTTGACACAATTTTTGCATGAGTGTAAGACAGCGTGTGATACACGGATATGACTTGTCTCATCGGGGGATGGGAAAGGCGTATATCCGTCTCGCACTGATTATTAGATTGCCGTATCAATTAGGAGGCAACGCGTGAGACGCAAACCGGATTTGCTGTGGGTACTGGTCATTGTGTTTGGTTTGGGGGTGGTCACTACGGGGTATACCCAGAGCTACCTGGATCGTAACGCAGAGCCTGTTGTTGAACAGGTGCCCTGATCAGTAGCGTCTGCAGTCCGTAATCACGCCATCAAGCGGGATATCCCATCCTGCGCACGGCAGTTGCTCGACCCGCTGACATTCGTGTGCCAGTCCGATCAGGCAGGGACGGCTGGTGTGCTTCCGACGTCCGCGGTAGGCGAAGGTGCGGTCATAGAATCCTCCGCCCATGCCGAGGCGGTTACCCTGCGGGTCAAATCCGACCAGTGGCACCAACACCAGATCCAGGCGCCAGGCCTTGACCTGGTGTTTGCGGCTGCGCAGTGGCTCGCGAATACCGAATCTATTGCGCTGCCAGCGTTGGCCCCTGGTCAGTTTCTGAAACGCCATCGCCGTGGCTGGCCAGCGCTGCAGCACAGGCAGGTAACAGTGCTTGCGATGGCGGCGGGCAAGGAGCATCAGTGGGGTTGGGTCAATCTCGCCGTCATTCGCCAGGTAGAAGGCGATATGCCGGGCGCGCAGAAAGCGCTTGTCCTGGGCCAGGTTGGCCGCCAGTCGTATGGCTGCCCTGCGCTGCTGGGCGGGGCTGAGTGCCCGGCGAGCCTGGCGCAGCTGCTTGCGAAGGGTGGTGCGTGACGCAGTGAGAGTCATGTCAAAGAAGGTCCCCAGAGTGCCGCTGCCGGGTTAGCCCTTGAACCCGAAAGTTCAAGGCGGAGATTACGGCGATACCTCAGGCTTTCCGTCATGCGGACATGCACACTGGTATCAGCGCGTCCTCTCCTGGTACAGGAGTATCGGCTCAGGGACATCTCCGGCTGGCCAACACCCCAGGGATGGGCTCACTATACAGAAAAGCGGCAGGGACTTCGATGCCTGAATGGGCTGATGTCAGGCCTTGTGGCTTTCCAGTGCCTGATCCAGCCGTTTGACCAGCTCGCTGATCTGCGCCTGCTGTGCGCTGAGCGTGCTGTCCTGCTGGTGACTGCCGGTCAGCATTTCGTGGGTGATATTCAGTGCCGCCATGACGGCGATGCGCTCAACGCCAATCACCTTGCCGCTGTTGCGGATGTCGCGCATCGTGGTGTCGAGGTGGCGTGCGGCCTGCTCCAGATTGCTGCGCTCTTCCGGCGGGCAGGCAACGCGGTATTCCTTGTCCAGAATGTGCAGGGTGACTGTCAGGGGTTGGCTCATGAGTCGTGCTCCAGGGATTTGAGTCGCAAAATCATGGCTTCGACCTTCTGACGGGCCAAATCGTTCTTTTCGATTAGCTGAACACGCTCGTCGCGCCATAGGCGCTCCTGTGCCTGCAAGTGCTGGTTCTGCAATTTCAGCTGGTCGCACAGGTCGATCAGCTGGCTGATGCGCTGAGTCAGTGCGTTGATATCGGATTGGTCCATTGCCGCCATTCTGTCGTCCCGGGGGTTGAGCCACTATAGAGGCGGCCCGCAGGGCGGTCAAACCCCTCGCCGCTGGCCTGTCGGGCGGGCCGATTGGCGGTCCCGGCGGTAGATTTAACCGGGGCCGGGCAGGCACAATAGAGCTCATTGGGTTTACCCGCTGCGCGGGTCGCTTTGTCGGGCGCAGGATACCGGTATTTGCGAGTTTGCGGCAGCCTCAGTCAGCAGTCTGGAGTATGTTTATGGCCTTGATGCCGGCAGTGTTTGATTTTGATCGTTATGCGCAGATCTGCAGCGACGTGGGCGCGGTGGGTCAGCCGGCCGAGCTGCATGGCCATCTGGTCGGTCGTCTGAGTGCGGGTGCGCGGCTGGACCATACCACCTGGCTGAGTGTGGCGCAGGAGTTGCTGGATGGTCGCGGTGCTCTGACCGAGGCCGGCAAGGTGGCGCTGATCCAGTTGTACGACGCCAGTTTGGCCGAGTTGTCGGGTAGCGGGTTCGATCTGACGCTGGTGTTGCCCGATGACAGCGCCGCCATCGATCACCGGACTGCCGCGCTGGGGCAGTGGTGCGAGGGTTTTCTGGCCGGTTTCGGCATGGTCGAGCGCAGCGCCCAGCTGAGCGAGGAGGCCGATGGCGTCCTGCGTGACTTCGCTGCCATCTCGCAGGTTCAGACCGACCTCGACGAGTCCGAGGCCAACGAAGTGGACTTTATGGAAGTGATGGAATACGTGCGCATGGCAACCCTGATGCTGTTCAGCGAGTGCCAGAGCGCCGACCCGAAACAGGATACGCCCCCCGCTGCTCTGCATTGATGAGGTAAGCATGCGAATCACCAAGGCCGAATATGCGCGCCGCCGCAAGGCGCTGATGAGTCAGATGGAACCCAACAGCATCGCCATTTTGCCGGCGGCGCAGGTCTTTATCCGTAATCGTGATGTTGAACACAATTATCGCCAGGACAGTGATTTTCAGTACCTGACCGGTTTTCCCGAACCGGAGGCGGTGGCCGTGCTGGTGCCCGGGCGTGAGCACGGCGAGTACGTGCTGTTCTGCCGCGAACGCGACAAGGAACGCGAGTTGTGGGATGGCTATCGCGCCGGGCAGGAAGGCGCTGTTGTCGAATACGGTGCCAATGATGCGTTCCCGATCAATGATATCGACGACATCCTGCCTGGGCTGATTGAAGGGCGGGAGCGTGTCTACTACGCCATGGGCGCCAATGCCGACTTTGACCGCCGGCTGACTAACTGGATCAACCTGATTCGCAGTAAGGCGCGTCTCGGTGCCCAGCCGCCGAAGGAGTTTCTGGCGCTGGACCATCTGCTGCACGATATGCGACTGTACAAGAGTGCGGGCGAGCTGAAAGTCATGCAGGCCGCCGCCGATATTTCCTGTCAGGCCCATGTGCGTGCCATGCAGTTCTGCCGTCCCGGCGTCTACGAGTACCAGCTCGAGGCCGAGCTGCAGCATTGCTTCATGCACCACGGCAGCCGCTCACCGGCGTACTCGTCGATCGTGGCGGCCGGCGTCAACGGCTGCATCCTGCATTACACCGAGAATACGGCACAGGTCCGCGATGGCGATCTGGTGCTGATCGACGCCGGCTGCGAGCTCGATTGCTACGCCAGCGATATCACCCGTACCTTCCCTGCCAATGGCAAGTTCAGCCCGGAGCAGCGGGCGATCTACGAGATCGTGCTGGCCGCGCAGGAAGCCGCCATGGCGGTAATTGGTCCCGGGCACAGCTGGAATGAGTCCCATGATGCCAGCGTGCGGACGATCACCGCAGGGCTGGTCGATCTGGGGCTGCTCAAGGGCGATGTCGACGAGCTGATTGCCAGCGAAGCCTACCGCCGTTTCTATATGCACCGTCTCGGTCATTGGCTGGGTATGGATGTACACGATGTGGGCGAATACCGGGTGGGCGGTGTCTGGCGCGAGCTGGAACCGGGCATGGTGATGACCGTGGAACCCGGCATCTATATTGCGCCGGATGACGAGACGGTGCCACGTAAGTGGCGCGGTATCGGCATTCGTATTGAAGATGATGTGGTTGTTACCAAGACCGGTTATCAGGTGCTGACTGGCAAGGTGCCGAAAGATCCGGATGAAATCGAGGCGCTGATGGCTGCCGCGCGTCAGCCCGAGGCCGAGCCGGCGTGAGCCAGCACATCAGTATCGTCGGTGGCGGGATGGTGGGTGCCAGCCTGGCCCTGGCCCTGCAGCAGCATGCAGCCCGTCGCGGCTGGCGAATCAATCTGATTGAGGCGCAACCGCCGGCCAGAGGACAGACTCAGCCAAGTTTTGACGCGCGTTCGACCGCGCTGTCGCACGGCAGTTACCTGCTGTTTGAGCAGCTCGGTATATGGGCCGAGCTGGCCGGACAGGCAGAGCCCATCCGCCAGATTCATGTATCCGATCGCGGTCATCCCGGGGTTACCCGGTTGTTTGCCGAAAAAGAGCGGGTGCCCGCGCTTGGCTGTGTGGTCGAAAATGCCGCGCTTGGGAAGGTGCTGCTGGCTGCACTGGACCCTGCGGTAGTGCGCTGGCAGGCGCCGGCCCGGGTGGTGCGCGCCGAGCCTACCCGCAGTGGCTGGCTGATGCAGGTTGAGGAGCATGAGCAGTTGCACGAGCAGGCCACTGATCTGCTGATAGTCGCTGACGGCGGCCGCTCGGGCCTGCTGGAGCAACTGGGCATTCATCGTCAGGTGCGCCCCTATGGGCAGACCGCGATTATCGCCAATATCACCAGCTCGCAGGGCCATGATGGCGTCGCCTACGAGCGCTTTACCCCCAACGGCCCGCTGGCGCTGTTGCCGATGTCCGCCGGGCGCAGTGCGCTGGTGTGGACGCAGCCTGACGCGCAGGTGGACGAGGTCATGACACTCTCCGATGCGGCGTTTCTTGAGGCGTTGCAGGATGCCTTTGGCTTTCGTATGGGTGCACTGACCCGCGTGGGGCAAAGGCATGCCTATCCGCTCAGCCTGATCGAGGCTGAAGAGCAGGTGCGAACCGGCCTGGTTGTGCTGGGTAATGCCGCACACAGCCTGCACCCTATCGCCGGTCAGGGCTTCAATCTCAGCCTGCGCGATGCCATGGCACTGGCTGATACCCTGATTGATGCCCCGGCGCACGGCGCGCCTGGTGATCTGCGCCTGCTTGAGGGGTACCTTGATCGCCAGCGCCAGGACCAGCAGCAGACCATTGCGTTCAGTGACGGATTGACCCGGCTGTTCAGTAACCGTCGTCCGGTGCTGGCGGCAGGGCGTAATCTGGGCCTGCTGGGGATGGATATCGTGGCACCGCTCAAGTCGGTGTTTGCCCGGCAGGCAATGGGCCTTAAGGGATAACTCTGGAGCGCACAGATGCAACAGCGTTTTGATCTGATTGTGGTGGGGGCCGGCATGGTCGGCTCGGCGCTGGCCTGTGCGCTGGCCGATAGTGGCCTGAAGCTGGCGCTGCTGGATGCGCAGTCCCTGCAGCCTGTGCCAGAGCCGCTCAGTGGCTCCGGGTACGATCCGCGGGTCAGTGCGCTGAGCGCAGCGTCCGAGCAGATTCTGCGCCGCCTCGGCGCCTGGCAGCAGATTCCCTCGTCGCGGCGCTGCGCCTATCGTCATATGTGCGTCTGGGATGCCGAAGGTACCGGTGAGGTGCGGTTTGACGCCCGTTCACTGAATGAGTTGCGCCTGGGGCATATTGTCGAGAACTGGCAGGTTCAGAATGCGCTGCTGGCGGTTCTGCAGGGGCACCCGGTCGAGCTGCTCGGTGACAGTCGCGTGCAAGGACTGGTGCAGGAGGACGACGGCTGGCGACTCAATCTCGATGACGGCCGTCAGTTGCACGCGCCGCTGATTCTCGCCGCGGATGGTGCCCGTTCTCAGCTGCGTGACCTGGCCGGTTTTGCCATGCGCGAGTGGGATTACCTGCATCACGCGGTGGTCACCACGGTGGAGTTGTCCGAGCCGCACCAGGAGACCGCCTGGCAACGGTTTTTGCCGTCCGGCCCGCTGGCCTTTCTGCCATTGCCGTCGCGCGACGGCAAACACTACTGTTCGATTGTCTGGTCGCTGCTGCCCGAGGCTGCCGAGCAGGTCATGGCGCTGGATGACAAGGGTTTCTGCATTGCGCTTGCCGAAGCGCTGGAATGCCGTCTGGGGCCTGTTCTGGCGGCGGATCGGCGGGTCTGTATTCCGCTGCGCCAACGACATGCCAAACGCTACGTGATGCCGGGCCTGGCGTTGCTGGGCGACGCCGCCCACAGCATTCACCCGCTGGCTGGGCAGGGCGTCAATCTTGGTTTTCTCGATGCTGCCCAGCTGGCCGATGTGTTGCTGGCCGCCCGCGAGCGTGGCGAGAATATCGCGGATCTGACGGTGTTGGAGCGCTACGAGCGTGCGCGCATGGGCAACAATCTGGCCGTGATGGCGGCAATGGAAGGCTTTGAACGTCTGTTCCATGCCGACGCCTTGCCACTGCGCTGGCTGCGCAATACCGGTATGGCGCTGTTTGATCGCGCTCCGCTACTTAAAAGCGGCGTCATGCGTCAGGCCATGGGGCTGAGCGGAGAACTGCCCAGTCTTGCGCGCGGCTGATCGGTAACATCTCGCGACGGACTGGGGCAGTACGCCGCATTGCCAGTGCAATGGGGAATGATTATCATCTCCTCTCATTTTTTCAACGGAGAGGCGTTTTCATGTCTGTGATCCGCAAGCTGGCAGTCTTTGGCCTGGCCATCAGTACCCTGAGTGGTGTCGCTCAGGCCAAGGAACTGGTTGTTTATTCGGCACGTCAGGACCACCTGATCAAGCCTGTATTCGACCTCTACACCGAGAAGACCGGTACCACCTTTCAGTTCATCACCGACAGCGAGGCGCCGCTGCTGGCGCGTCTGAAGGCCGAAGGTGCCAATACGCCGGCTGATCTGCTGATCACCGTAGACGCCGGTAACCTCTGGCAGGCCGAACAGCAGGGTGTGCTGCGCCCGGTCGAGTCCGACATCATCAATGCCAACATTCCGGCCAAGTACCGTTCCGCCAACGGTTACTGGACCGGTCTGTCGCTGCGCGCCCGCACCATTGCCTATTCCACCGAGCGGGTTGATCCGGCCGAACTGAGCACCTATGAAGCGTTGGCGGATGAGGCCTGGGCCGGCCGTCTGTGTCTGCGTACTGCCAAGAAGGTGTACAACCAGTCCCTGACCGCCACCATGATGGAAACTATCGGTGTCGAGCGCACCACTGAAGTCCTGCAGGGCTGGGTCAGCAACCTGGCAACGCCGGTGTTCCCGGATGATACCGCTCTGCTGAACGCCATCGAGGCCGGGCAGTGCGATGTCGGTATCGTCAACAGCTACTACTTCGGTCGCCTGGAAGCAGCCAATCCCGACCTGCCGATCAAGCTGTTCTGGCCGAATCAGGATGACCGTGGCGTTCACGTCAACATCTCCGGCGCCGGTGTGACCCATTACGCCAAGCACCGTCGCGGCGCGATCGCCTTCCTTGAGTGGCTGACCACCGAAGAAGCCCAGCGCGTGTTTGCCGACGTCAACCAGGAATTTCCGGCCAACGAATCGGTTGCGCCGTCCGAAGAGGTTGCCTCCTGGGGCTCGTTCAAACGTGACGACGTCAATGTGGAAGTGGCCGGTCGCCGTCAGGCCGAGGCCATCATGTTGATGGATCGCGTTGGCTGGAACTGATCCGGCGCGATTTTGCCGATATACTGCACGCCCGGCCGGGGTCATATGCCCCGGCCGGGCGTTGTTGTTTTTGCTCCACTGGTTGAGCTCGCAGGAGTCTGAGTGCCGCTTCCGTCCGTTGTGTCCAAGCCCCACTGGCGCGCCGTAGCCTACACAGGTGCCGCGCTGGTACTGATGCCGTTGCTGGTACTGGCGCTGAGCTGGAGCAGTCTGGATACCAGTATCTGGCGCCACCTGCTGGAAACCCAGATGCTGCGCCTGCTCGGTAACACTCTGGTGCTGTCGGTTGGCGTGGTCGCGGGTGTGGTGCTGCTCGGCGTCAGCCTGGCGTGGCTGACCAGTCTGTGCGAGTTTCCGGGGCGACGATGGCTGGATTGGGCGTTGATGCTGCCGTTTGCGGTGCCGGCCTACGTGCTCGCCTTTGTGATGATCGGCCTGCTGGACTTTGCCGGGCCGCTGCAAAGCCTGTTGCGCAGCTGGCTGGGCAACGATTTTCGGATGTTTTCGATTCGCTCCACCGGCGGTGTGATCTTTGTACTGGTGCTGGTGTTTTATCCCTACGTCTACATGCTGGCGCGCGGTGCCTTTCTGGCGCAGGGGCGCGGGCTGATGGAGGCGGCGCGCATTCTGGGTCACAGCCCATGGCATGCGTTCTGGCGGGTTGCACTGCCAATGGCGCGGCCGGCGATCGGCGCTGGTGCCGCGCTGGCAGTGATGGAGACGCTGGCGGATTTCGGCGCGGTCTCGGTATTCAATTACGACACCTTCACCACCGCTATTTACAAGACCTGGTACGGGTTTTACAGCCTGCAGACAGCCACCCAGCTAGCCAGTCTGCTGCTGCTGTTCGTTCTGCTGGCGCTCTATGCCGAGCGCCGGGCGCAGGGTAGTCGGCGTTTCCCCGGCGTTGACAAGCCGCGCCAGGGGGCACTGTTTCGTCTGCGGGGGGCGCGTGGCTGGCTGGCGACCGGTTACTGTCTGCTGGTACTGGCAATCGCGTTCGTGATCCCGCTGTTACAGCTGTTCTACTGGCTGTTGACCAGTGATCGCAATGACTTCGATGACCGCTACTGGTCGCTGATTCGCAATACCCTGAGCCTGGGTGCCATCGCTGCGTTCCTGACGGTGTCTGTTGCGCTGCTGATGGTGCTGGCTCGGCGTCTGCAACCTATGCGTCGGGTGCGCTCGGCGGTCGCGCTGGCCAATCTGGGGTATGCCCTGCCCGGATCTGTGCTGGCGGTCGGCATCATGTTTGCGTTCAGTTTTGCCGATAATCAGTTGCTGGTTCCGCTACAGGGCTGGTTCGGCGTTGAGGAGCCACGGCCCTGGTTGCTGGGCAGTCTGTTTGCGCTGCTGCTGGCCTACCTGATTCGCTTCATGGCGGTTGCCAGCGGTCCGATCGATACGTCGCTCGCGCGCATTCGGCCGGCCCTGCCCGAAGCCGCACATAGCCTGGGACATTCCGGCTTCAGCGTATTCTGGCGCGTCTATTTGCCGCTGCTGGTGCCCGGATTGCTCAGCGCCGGTCTGCTGGTGTTTGTCGATGTGCTCAAGGAAATGCCGGCAACCCTGCTGATGCGGCCTTTTGGCTGGGATACTCTGGCCGTGCGCATCCACAGCCTGACCGCAGAGGGCGACTGGCCCCGGGCGGCGCTGCCGGCGATTACACTGGTGGCGACCGGCTTGCTGCCGGTGATCATCTTGATACGTCGCTCCGCGCAGCCGGTCAGTCGCCGCACGCGCTGATCGACGGGCTGCACAGAGCGCAGGTTTGCGGCTACAATTCGCCCTTTGCAACCCCCTGATTGAAGGACGGCGCAATGGCCTTGCGGACCCCTCTGTACGACCAGCACCTTGCTGCTGGTGCCAAGATGGTCGATTTTGGCGGCTGGGAAATGCCGATCAACTACGGCTCCCAACTCGAAGAACACCATCAGGTACGCCGTGCTGTCGGCATGTTTGATGTGTCCCACATGACCGTCGTCGATGTGGCTGGCAGCGAGGCTCAGGCCTATCTGCAGTACCTGCTGGCCAACGACGTTGCCCGCCTGAAGACGCCCGGCAAGGCGCTTTACAGCGGTATGCTGAACGAGGCGGGCGGGGTGATTGACGATCTGATCGTCTATCTGGCAAGCGACGGTTACCGGGTCGTGGTTAACGCGGCAACCCGCGAGAAGGATCTGGCCTGGATGAACACTCAGGCCGAGTCTTTTGCCGTGAAGCTGACCGAGCGCGCCGACCTGGCAATGATCGCGGTACAGGGCCCGCAGGCCCTGGAGCTGGTCAAATCGGTGGTCAACGATGATCGCGCGGCGTTGATCAGTGACCTCAAGCCGTTCCAGGGCCTGGCCTCGGGTGACTGGTTTATCGGTCGTACCGGTTACACCGGTGAAGACGGTCTGGAAATCATGCTGCCCGCCGAGCAATCAGCCGAATTCTGGCAAACGCTGCTGGCCGCCGGCTGCAAACCCTGTGGTTTGGGTGCGCGTGACACCCTGCGCCTGGAAGCCGGCATGAACCTGTACGGCTCGGATATGGATGAAAGCATCTCGCCGCTGGCCGCCAACATGGCCTGGACTATCGCCTGGGAGCCGGCTGAGCGCGACTTTATCGGCCGTCAGGCGCTCGAAGCTCAGAAAGCCGCCGGCGATCAGCCCAAGCTGGTGGGTCTGGTGCTGGAAGAACGCGCGGTGCTGCGTGGCCACCAGAAGGTTATCGTCGACGGTGTCGGCGAGGGCGAAATCACCAGCGGTACCTTTTCCCCGACCCTGGGTTACTCCATCGCGCTGGCCCGTGTGCCACGTGCGACCGGCAGCAGCGCCAAGGTCGAGATTCGCGGCAAGCTGCTGGACGTGCGCGTGGTCAAGCCCTGCTTCGTTCGCAACGGCCAGTCGGTCATCGAATAAGTATCAAGTTCAACCCCCGAGGATATTCCCATGAGCAACATTCCCGCCGATCTGCGTTACGCCGCCAGCCACGAGTGGACCCGTCTGGAAGCCGATGGCACCGTGACCGTTGGTATCACCGACCATGCGCAGGACCTGCTGGGCGACGTGGTTTTTGTCGAGTGCCCCGAGGTAGGTCGCGAAGTCGCTGCCGGTGAAGAGTGCGCGGTGGTCGAGTCGGTCAAGGCCGCTTCCGACATCTACGCACCGATCAGTGGCGAAATCATCGCCGTCAATGACGCCCTGGCCGACTCCCCCGAGCTGGTCAACAGCGCACCGTACGGTGAGGCCTGGTTCTTCAAGATCAAGCCGAGTGACGCTGCCGAACTGGACAAGCTGATGGACGCCGCAGCCTACGGCGCCTCCATCTGACCGGTTTTTTTGCTGTAGTGCTGAAGCCCTGATTCGCGTCGGGGCTTTTTGCTTTCACACTTTGCACAGGTACACCCCATGAGCCACACCCCGAGCCTCGTCGAGCTGGAACAGACCGACGCCTTCATTCGTCGTCACATCGGCCCGGACGCCGCAGAGCAGCAAGCCATGCTGTCGACCCTGGGCGCCTCCTCGCTGGAAGCGCTGGTTGCCGAGACCGTGCCGCAGAGCATTCTGCGCACTGATCTGCTGGCGCTGGACGGCCCGCGCAGCGAGGCCGAGGTGCTGGACTATCTGAAGCAGGTTGCCAGCCGCAACCAGATCTTCACCTCCTGCATCGGCATGGGTTACCACGGCACGTTGACGCCGACCGTGATCCTGCGCAACGTGCTGGAAAACCCGGGCTGGTACACCGCCTACACCCCGTATCAGCCGGAGATTGCCCAGGGTCGCCTGGAGTCGCTGCTGAACTTCCAGCAATTGACCATCGACCTGACCGGCATGGAGCTGGCCAGCGCTTCGCTGCTGGACGAAGCCACCGCTGCGGCCGAAGCGATGGCGCTGGCCAAGCGGGTTGCCAAGAGTAAGAGCAACCTGTTCTTTGTTGATCAGGATTGCCATCCGCAGACCATCTCCGTGGTGCTGACCCGCGCCGAGGCCTTCGGCTTCGACGTGGTGGTCGATGACGTCAGCACGCTGGGCGACTACGAGGTGTTCGGGGCGCTGTTCCAGTACCCGACAACCTGGGGTGAGATCCGCGACCTCAAGCCGCTGATCGAACAGGTTCAGGCGCAGAAAGGTCTGGCCTGCGTGGGCGCCGACCTGCTCGGCCTGACCCTGCTGACCCCGCCGGGTGAGCTGGGCGCCGACGTGGTCTTCGGCTCGGCGCAGCGCTTTGGCGTGCCGATGGGCTACGGCGGACCGCACGCGGCGTTCTTTGCCACCCGCGACGCGTACAAGCGTGCGATGCCGGGTCGCATCATCGGTGTGTCTGTCGATACCCGTGGCAACCGCGCCCTGCGTATGGCGCTGCAGACCCGTGAGCAGCACATTCGCCGCGAGAAGGCCAACTCGAACATCTGTACCGCACAGGTGCTGCTGGCCAATATCGCCAGCTTCTACGCGGTCTACCACGGCCCGCAGGGTCTCAAGCAGATCGCCGAGCGGGTGCAGCGCTTTACCGCGATTCTGGCTGAAGGCCTGAGTGCGCAGGGCATCGAGCGTCGCAACGCGACCTTCTTCGACACCCTGACCCTGAAGGTGCCGGGCAAGGCCCGCGAGATTCTGGAACGCGCCCGCGCCGCCCGTATCAACCTGCGCGTGATCGATGCCGATCACCTGGGCGTCAGCCTGGATGAAACCACCACCCGCGCTACCATCGACCAACTGCTGGCTGCCTTCGCCGGTGCCGCGCACGGTCAGGATATTGCCACGCTGGACGCCAAGGTCAGCGCCACCGAGATGGGCATTCCGGCGGCTCTGCGTCGCACGTCCGCCTATCTGACTCACCCGGTGTTCAACAGCTACCACTCGGAAACCGAGATGCTGCGCTACATCAAGTCGCTGGAGAACAAGGATCTGGCGCTGAACCACGCGATGATCCCGCTCGGCTCGTGCACCATGAAGCTGAACGCCACCACCGAGATGATCCCGATCACCTGGCCGGAATTCGGTCAGTTGCACCCGTTTGCCCCGCTGGCGCAGGCCGAGGGCTACAAGCAGATGATCGACGAGCTGGAAGCGATGCTGCGCACCATCACCGGCTTTGACGCCATCTGCATGCAGCCGAACTCCGGCGCGCAGGGCGAGTACGCCGGTTTGCTGGCGATCCGCAAGTTCCATGAAAGCAACGACGAGGGTCACCGCAACGTCTGTCTGATCCCGACTTCGGCGCACGGCACCAACCCGGCTTCGGCGATGATGGCAAGCATGCGCGTGGTGCTGGTCAACTGTGACGATCAGGGCAACGTGGATGTGGCTGACCTGCGTCAGAAGGCTGCAGACAACGCCGACAACCTGTCCTGCCTGATGATCACCTACCCGTCGACCCACGGTGTCTACGAGGAAGGTATCCGCGAGATCTGCGAGATCATCCACCAGCACGGTGGTCAGGTGTACATGGATGGCGCCAACCTGAACGCACAGGTGGGCCTGACCCGTCCGGCCGACATCGGCGCCGACGTATCGCACATGAACCTGCACAAGACCTTCTGCATTCCGCATGGCGGCGGCGGCCCGGGCATGGGCCCGATCGGCGTCAAGGCGCATCTGGCGCCGTTCGTTGCCAACCACCCGGTGGTACCGCTGGATGGCCCGAACCCGGAAAACGGCGCAGTCAGCGCGGCGCCGTGGGGCAGCGCGAGCATTCTGCCGATCAGCTGGACCTACATCGCCCTGATGGGTGCCATCGGTCTGCGTCAGGCCACCTCGGTCGCGATCCTCAACGCCAACTATCTGGCCAAGCGTCTGGGTGATGCCTATCCGGTGCTGTACAGCGGTCGCAACGGCCGGGTGGCGCACGAATGCATCATCGACATCCGTCCGCTCAAGGCAGCCTCGGGTATCAGCGAAGAAGATGTGGCCAAGCGCCTGATGGACTTTGGTTTCCATGCGCCGACCATGTCGTTCCCGGTAGCCGGCACCTTGATGATCGAGCCGACCGAGAGTGAGTCCAAGGCCGAGCTGGATCGCTTTATCGACGCGATGCTGACCATTCGCGCCGAGATCCACAAGGTCGAGCAGGGCGAGTGGACGGCAGAGGACAACCCGCTGCACAACGCGCCGCACACCCTGGCTGATATCACCGGCGACTGGCAGCGTGCCTACAGCCGTGAAGAAGCGGTATTCCCGCAGCCCTGGGTCGCGGCCAACAAGTTCTGGCCGAGCGTGAACCGGATCGACAACGTGTACGGTGACCGCAACCTGTTCTGCGCCTGCCCGCCGATCGAGGCCTACGAAGGCTAAGATCGACTCAGTCAGGAGAGAGAGGCGGCGTCCTCTCTCTCCTGGTGGTTTCTGTTCAGCATCATCTCCACTTCCACGCCGCCTTCCGCGCGGTTATACAGGCTCACCCGGCCGCGGTGCAGTCTGGCGATTTCCCTGACAAAACTCAGCCCCAGCCCGGTGCTCTTGCGCTGGCCGTCTGGCCGCGGCAGGGAATAGAAGCGTTCAAACACCCGTCCCAATGCATAGTCCGGCACCGCCGGCCCGTCGTTGCGCACGCGCAGACTCAGGGTCGAGCCGCTGCCGGTGATCTGCAGCGCAACGGCACCATCGGGCAGGCTGAACTCGATGGCGTTGTCGAGCAGATTGCTGATCGCCTGCTCCAGCAGGAAGCGATCCCCCGCCAGTGAGCAGTCAGCGTCACATTCAAGCGTGAGCGTCAGGCCCTTGCGTTCTGCCAGCGGGCGCTTGGCCTCCAGCTCGATGGCGGCAATCTCTGCTAGATCAACTCGCTCGGTTTGCTCCAGTTGCTGGCGCTTTTCGACCCCCGCCAGTGACAACAGACGATCCACCAGCCGCTGCAGACGCAGCGACTCGCCGTCGATATTGGCCAGAAAACGCGCGCGCATGGGCTCGGGGACGTCGGCTTCCTGCAGCAGTTCGGCCGCGCCGCGGATCGCCGACAGCGGCGACTTCATCTCGTGGGTCAGGGTATGCACGTACTGCTCGACGTAGGCCTTGCCGTCAATCTCGCGGCGCATCGCCTCGGTGGCAGCGGCCAGCCGTGCCAGCTCCTTGTCGGCCAATTGCGGCGGGCTGACCCGCTCGCCGTGGCGCACCCGCTCGACGTAATCCACCAGCCGTCTGACCGAGCGGTTCAGCCAGAAGGCCATGCCGGCACCGAGCAGCAGGGCGCCGAACAGAATCACCCCGCCGCGCTGCCAGAAGTAGCCGTGGGCGAGGGTGATGAACGGGTGCAGGCTGGCGTTGGGCTTGCCGAGGGTCAGCACGCCGGCGAGCTGGCCGTTCTGATACATCGGTGCGGCGATGTACATCAGGCTGCTGGTGTCGTCCTCGGGATCGATGCGTGTGGTACGCGCACCGTACTCGCCACGCAGGGTGAGCGATACGTCGCGCCATTGTGAATAGTCCTCGCCGACCTGCTGTGGGTCGGTGTGGTAGAGCACGGTGCCATTGAGGTCGGTCAGGTAGATCACCAGCTCGGTGCCGGTCTTGTGTCGTGACCAGATCTGGGCGTTCAGCTGACGTGCCAGATAGCGGTCAATGGCGACGGCAAACGGGCTGTCCGCAGCAAAACCCTCCTGCCAATGCTGTTCGGCGATTTCGGCCAGCAGGTTGGCGCTGTCGACCATGACCTCCTCGCTGGCCTGGCGCACCGACGAGGGCACCTGATTGAGGATGCTGTTGAGAAACAGCACGGTGGCCAGCCCGGCGATGACGAACCACCCGAGCAGCAGCCGGGTGCTCAGGCTCATCCGTCTGCACCCGGCAGCTGCGGCTTGATGCTGTAGCCCAGTCCGCGGTGGGTCACGATCGGGTCGTGGCTCGGGAGGATGCGTTTGAGCTTGGTGCGGATGCCCTTGATGTGGGTGTCGATCACCCGGTCGAGGCTGGCACCGGGGTCGGCCCAGACTGCCTCCATCAGCTGATCACGGCTAAGCACGTGCTCGGGGCGGCGCAGCAGGGTGCTGAGAATCAGGTACTCGTAGCGAGTCAGCTCCAGCCATTGCCGGTGGTAGCGAATGCGCCGCCGCTCGGCGTCGTGTAGAAACAGCTCGGCGGGCGCCGGCTGTTCGCTGGCCAGCGGCTCGGCCCGGGTGCGGCGCAGGATGGCACGCACCCGGGCGGAGATTTCCCGCGGGCTGAAGGGTTTGACCACGTAGTCGTCGGCGCCGATTTCCAGCCCGACGATGCGGTCGACCTCTTCCTTGCGCGCGGTCAGAAACATGATCGGCAGGGCGGAAAACTGGCGAATGCGGCGACAGACTTCAAAGCCGCTTTCGTCGGGCAGACCGACATCCAGCACCAGCAGGTCGACCGGGTTGTCGCGCAGCCACTGCATGCCATCACCAGCCAGAGCGCACCAGTGCACGTCGAAGCCCTCGGTGCCCAGTGCGTAGACCAGCGCATCGGCGATGGCGGGCTCGTCCTCGATAATCAGAATCCTATCCGGCATGGTCTGCTCTGTCCGTGAATCGTCCGCCGATTGTGGCGGTTTCGCCGGGGGCAGTGCAATCATGCAGGGGCCTGCGGCAATCACGAGGCAGGCTCCTCCAGCCAGGCGGTGACGACATAGCGCAGGGGACCGCCGCTGGTCAGCGCGCGGAACGGATAGCAGGTGACCAGCCGCAGTTCGGCGCGGTCGTACTGCAGCACCATCGGCTCCTTGCGACTGTCGACGATACGCTGGGTCGCCACGTGATAGCGGTACTCGCGGCCGCTGGCGTCCTGCAGGGTGAGAACCTGGCCGGTCTGCAGGTGTTCGACAAAGGCGAAGTGGCTGTCCTGGTGGCCGGCCAGCAGCAGGGTGCCGGTCTGCCCGGGCGCCACACCGTTATTGAGTTGCCCCGGGCCGAAGGCCAGGGCCTGGCCGCTGACACTGTCCAGCACGTAGCGGGCTTCGCCGTCGGGCGTGGTCAGTTTGGCAACCGGCCAGGTATCGGCCCAGGGCCAGGGCTTGCTCGGGGTCCCAGCCTGCAGTTGCTCGGCCCAGGCGTCGGCAATCAACCATTGGGCAAGCCACGCCTTGGCCTGCAGCCAGCTGCCCTGGGCTGCGACGGCCGCGGCACCCAGTAGCAGGGCAGCGGCAATCAGCTTACGCATGGCGCGGTTTCCAGTTCAGGATCAGCAGGCCAGCCAGCAACAGCGCGATTGCCAGCGCCCAGAGGCCATTGAGGCCGAGCGAGGTCTGCGGGTACAGGCGGTGGTCGACCGGGTTCAGGTTGGGCACCAGTTGGCTGTCGAGCGGCTCGTCAGCGGCGCGTACCGGTTGCTCCTCGACGGCGACGAAGCTGGTGAAGCGGCTCATCAACTGGTGCTCCAGCGCCACCGGCAGGACCAGATCGCGCACTTCGTCCTCGCCAGCGCCCTCGTTCAGGCGATCCATGGCGGCTTCGATCTTGCGGCGTGCCCAGATCCGGGCGATGCCGTTGCCCTGCTGTGGTTCGGGAATTTGCAGGTGCTGCTCCCATAGCGCCGGTTGGCGGCCGTGCAGGGCTACTTTCTCTGGCAGTTGGTTCAGTTTCATGGCGATCAGCAACGGCCGGTCCGAGTACAGGTCGGGCAGCTTTTGCGGCCAGATTTCGGCATCGATGCCTTCTGGCAGTTCCAGCTGCAGGTGGGTCAGTACCGGTGACTCCAGTTTCTCGAACAGCCGCTCCATGGATTGTTCAATGCCGCTGCGATCATCAATCGAGGTGAACTGGCCGCGGCCGACTTCGGCTGCCTTGCGCAGCAGGAAACTGTTTGGGGAGGCGCCAATGCCGACGGTGAAGATCCGCGCCTGACGCAGGCGCTGCTGGATCATCTGCAGAACCTCGCGCTCGTTGCTGACCGAACCGTCGGTGATGAAGATCAGCTGGCGCAAGTAGCCTGCCTCATTGGGCTGGGTCAGTGCAGCACGCAGCACCGGCAACATCTCGGTGCCGCCACCGGCCGGCAGCCCGGCGACCCAACTGCGGGCCTCACTCAGGTTCTCTTCGCTGGCCGGCACCGGTTCGCGATAGAGCATGCTGTACTCGCTGTTGAATTCGAGCACATTGAAACGGTCTTCGGGCTGCAGGCGGCTCAGTGCGTGAATCAGACTGCTGCGCGCCTGGCGAATGCGCTCGCCCTGCATCGAGCCGGAGGTGTCGAGAATCAGAAACACTTCGCGCGGCTGGCGCTGGCGACTGACCGGTTGGGCAGCAGGCGACAGCATCATCAGCGCGTAGTGATCTTCGCCCACCTGCTCAGTGAACACGGCGACCTGATTGCCGGCCTCGCTCGGCAGTTGCCAGTTGAGGACGAAGTCGCGATCCATAACCACCGGATTTTCCAGCAGTTGAACGCGGTATCGGCGGCCGTCAAAGTGGCTGCTGATGGCGTGGCTGGGGCTGCTCAGGCTGTGCAGGGCAAAGCCGCTATCGAGGGTGATCTGGATGTCGGCCTGATGGGATGGGCCGTTGCGCCAGAGGCTGGCGACAATCGGGCCTTCCGGGCTGGCAGAGCTGGCGTTCGGTTTGCGTTGCTGCCCGTCGACCGGCTGCGGGCGGGCGTTGTAGCGCGGCGTCATGGTCAGCGGCAGGCGCAGGCTGTAGCGTCCTGCATCCGGCTGCAGCAGTTCGGTGTAGCTGAGGATGACGCTGATGGTTTCACCTGCGCCGATATTGGCGACCGAGGTGCTGAACAGGTTGGGACGCTGCTGTTCGACCAGGCCGGTCTGCTGGCCGTTGTCACGGGCTTGCTGATAGGTCTTGCGGGCCTGCTCGCGCTCCTGAATCTGGCCGTTGATCCGGCGCTCACCGATTTCCAGGGTCATGGCATGAATGGCGGCGCTCTCGCTGGTCGGCAGCACGTAGCGACCCTCGGCAAAGGCGCCACCGGGGTTGGTGAAGGATTGGCGAATCTGCACCTCGGCTACCGGGCCGCTGATCTGCACCTGCATGTCGGTATTGAGCAGCAGCGCCGGTTGCCAGCTGCCGTCGTCCGAGCGAAGCAGGAACATGCCTGTCTCGGGGTTTTCTGTTGATGCCTGAGTGGCGTTGCTGAACAGGCTGATACACAGCAGCAGCCAGGTGATTGCGGTTTTCATGTCGGGCCTCCCTGATGGACGATGCCGGCAGTGTGGCGACCCTGTTTGTGCTGATTATGTGGTTTGTGTGTGGTTTGGGGCGTCTCTGAACGGTACATTAACGATGACGTTAAACGCTGCTGGAGCATGCCTGCCTATGACCGACACCGACAGCCAGACCACCCGCACCGAGCTGGACGCCATTATCGAGGCGTTGCATCGGGACAAGCGCAAGCGGGTGCGCAAGCTGTTGCGTGGCATGCATCCCGGTAAGGTCGCCAGTCTGCTGGAGGCGCTTGATGGCGCCGAGCGCCTTGCCCTTTGGCAGCATATTGATGATGACCGCGAAGAGCAGGTGCTGAAGCATCTGACGCCACTGCTCGGCGCCCAGCTGCGCCGTGAGCCCGATACCTCCGACCTGACCGACGAAGATGAGGAAGGCGAGGGTGCTGCTACCCAGATCGCTCGGGTCCGTGACGCGCTGGAGGCCGGCAAGTTCAAACGGGTCGGCAAGGCGTTCCGGCAGATGCACCCGGCCAAGGCTGCCGGCCTGCTCGAAGCCTTGCCGCCGGCCGAGCGCAGCACCGTGTGGGAGATGCTCGATGCCGAGCGTGCTGGCAAGATCCTGGTCCACCTGCATGATGAGGTCCGCGCCCGGCTGGCGCTGGAAATGGACGAGGACGAGCTAGTCGCCGCCGCCCGCAAGCTCGACCTGGATGATCTGGTTGACCTGATTCAGGCGCTGCCCAGTGACAGCGGCCGGCAGCTGTTGCAGGCGATGGATGTGCGCAAGCGCCAGCAGTTGCTGTCGATGCTCTCCTACCCCGAGGACTCGGCCGGTGGCCTGATGAACACCGACCATATTTCGGTGCGCGCCGATGTGCGGGTGGGGTCGGTATTGCGTTATCTGCGTCTGCTTGAAGATCTGCCGGACCATACCGACAAAGTGATGGTGGTGGACCGCAAAAATCGTTACCAGGGCGTTCTGCGCCTGAGCCGACTGGTCACCAGCGCCCCCGAACTGGCTGTCAGCGAGGTGATGGACAGCGACTTTCAACCGCTGGATGTGATGTTGCCAAGCCACGATGTGGCTCGCCGGTTTGAGGACCTGGATATTCTCTCCGCCGCGGTGGTCGATGAAGACGGCCTGTTGCTCGGGCGCATCACCGTTGACGACGTAATGGACCTGATCCGCGAAGACTCCGAGCGCACCATGATGAACATGGCGGGTCTGGATGACGAAGCCGACATGTTTGCGCCGGTCCTGACCAGCAGCCGGCGCCGGGCGGTGTGGCTGGGGATCAATCTGGTTACCGCGTTTCTGGCGGCCTGGGTTATCGGCCTGTTCCAGGGCACGCTGGAGCAGCTGGTGGCGTTGGCGGTATTGATGCCGATTGTCGCCAGTATGGGTGGCATTGCCGGCAGTCAGACGCTGACGCTGGTGGTGCGCGGCATGGCGCTGGGTCAGGTTGAGGGTGGTAACGCGCGGCTGCTGCTGGGCAAGGAGATCGGCATTGCCTGCCTCAATGGGGTGCTCTGGGCGCTGGTGGTCGCCGCCTTGGCCGTGGCCTGGTTTGGCAGCTGGCAACTTGGAGCAGTGATTGCCGCCGCCATTTTGCTCAACCTGCTGTGCGCGGCGGTATCAGGACTGCTTATCCCGCTGCTGTTGCGCCGTGTTGGTGTCGACCCGGCGCTGGCCGGCAGTGTCATCCTGACCACGGTGACCGACGTGGTGGGCTTTCTGGCCTTCCTTGGCCTGGCAACGCTGTTTCTGCTCTGAGTCTGAGGTGGCGATCAGTCGATCGGGTTGCTGACGCTCTCGATCTCGCGTTTGACGTACATCGGATCATCAATGTTGCGAAACTTCACGTCGCTGATGCCGCGGCCGGTCAGCTTGACCGTGCCGTAGCCGAACATCCGCCCCCAGATGCTTTGCTCGATCTCGACGGTCTCGATCGAGCTGAGCTTCATCTCTTCGGTATGCCGGCTGATTATGCCGGTCTTGAGGATCACCCGCTTGTTGGTCACGCCCTGCTCGATGGAGCGCAAGCGAAAGTATTCATACAGCGCAAGCAGCCAGGTCAGGCCGAAGGTCACCAGACCGAGTACCAGCCAGCAGTACATCGGTACCTTGGCGAACCAGTGCAGTTGAAAAACCTTGTGAATGACCTCGCCGCTGGATAGCGACTCTTCGATGTATGACATCTGTGCATTTCCTTCAAATGTGTGCTGCCGGGCACTCTAGCGAATTAGCCGCTGCTGGGACAGTGCTGCGGGTTGGTGGTTTCGGTTAACGGTGTTGAATATATGTAGCTTGCTAAATAAGTTTATCGGAGTAAGCTTTATGGTTAGCAGGCTAACTATATTCGAGGTTATCCATGAGTCAGGATCAAGCGGCTTTGGCGTTGCACGAAACGTTGAAGCCTTCCATGGGCGCAGCGATGGGGCGAGTGCATCGGCTCTGGCGTGCCGCAATCAATCAGGCCGTTGGTGAACTGGGTATTACCGAGGCGCGCTGGAGTGTGATGCTGCATCTGGCCAAGGTGGGCGAGGGGTGTACCCAGCAGATGTTGGCAGATGAGCTGGCGATCGAGATGCCGTCATTGACGCGGACGCTTAATCAGTTGCAGGAGCAGGGTCTGATCGAGCGCCGGCGCGACCCCGGTGACCGCCGGGTTCACGCGCTCTGGTTTACCGAGGCAGGCCATCAGCGTATTGCCGACATGGGCGTGCATATCGAGAGGGTGCGCAAGCAGATTTATGCCGGTTTGAGTGACACCCAGCTGGATGCCTTTGCCGAAGTGCTGCTGGCGATGGAGGCGAATGTGCGCTCCCTGCTGGGCGGGGAGCGGGAGGCTGGCGAATGACGCCCGATCAGGTTTTTGCGCGCTGGGTGCGCGCGTCGCTATTGCTGTTTGCAGTGGTGTTTTGCTACTTCTTGGCGGCGGATCTGTGGATGCCGGTGACGCCGCAGTCGCGGGTCATCCACCCGGTTATTCGGGTTGCCCCGCAGGTGGCCGGCCAAGTGGTCGAGGTCGCGGTGGAAGATAACCAGCATGTCGTTGCCGGCGATCTTCTGCTGCGTATCGATCCACGGCCTTATGCGCTGGCTGTTCAGCAGGCCCAATTAGTACTGGAGGCCGCCGAGCGAGACAATTCGGGTATCGATGCCTCAATCGCGGCTGCGCAGGCGCGGGTGCGGTCGGCACAGGTGCGCAGCGCGGAGCTGGCCCGCGAGCGTGATCGGCTGCAGCGGCTGCTGGCCAGTCATAACGTGTCTCGGCAAAGCTACGAGCAGGTTGTTGCCAGCTCTCAGTCTGCTCAGGCGGAGCTGGCCAGCCTGCAGGCGCAGGTCCGGCAGTTGCAGGTGCAGCGTGGCGAAGGGGATCAGGGCAATCTGCGCCTGCGTCAGGCGCAAAATGCGCTGGAACAGGCCATGTTGAATCTGAGCTTTACCGAGGTGCGCGCCCAGAGCGACGGTGTGGTCTCCAACCTGCAGGTGCGCCCTGGTACCTATGCGGTCGCCGGGGCTGCGCTGATGGCTCTGGTTGCCGATGATGCCGATGTGGTAGCCGATTTTCGCGAGAAGTCGCTGTCGCACATGGACGTGGGCGAGTCCGCTGCGGTTGTATTTGATGCCATTCCCGGGCGGGTATTCGAGGCTCACGTAGCGGGTGTTGCAGCCGGTACTCGGGCCGGACAGTTGCTGCCTGACGGTTCGCTGGCTGCACCGGAAACATCCGATCGCTGGGTGCGTGACGCCCAGCGTCAGCGCGTCCATCTGGTGCTGGACGAAGAGCCCGGGCTGCTGTCGCAGTTGCCGACAGGCGCTCGCGCCACCGTGCAATTGTTTCCGGTCGGCGGCCCTGCCCGGTGGCTTGGCCGGGCACAGGTAGGTCTGCTCAGCCTGATGCACTACATCTACTGAGGTTACCGATGAAGCCCATCCTGCTTACCAGCAAACGGCATCTGGACGACAACGATGTGCGCCAGTGCCTGCGCATCGCCTTTGGCGGCATGCTCGGTTTTATCCTGTGCAAGCTGATGGGCTGGAACTATGGCGCCTTTTTCGTCGTGCAGCCGATTCTGTTGCTGGGCATTGTTCCGGTGATTAACGCCCATATGCTGCGCCAGTTTGTCGCCAACATGCTGGTGGTTTCGCTCGCCGTGCTGGTGGTGCAGGGGCTGTTTGGTGACAAACCGGTGCCAATGACATTGCTGGTCATGGGCATGTTCGCGCTGCTGTTCGGGCAGATGAGCGGTGGCGCCAACTTCCTGTTTGGTGCCATGTCAGTGGTCAACATGTCGATGCAGCTCCATTTTGCCAGCTATCCTCAGGCCGATATCGGCGACATTGTTGCCAGCAACATCGTCTCGGTTTTCAGCACCCTGTTCATCGCCCTGCTGATGCAGCAGCTATTCCCCGATGTTGCGCCACGCGCGCCGCGTCCATTGGTGCGCAAATCCGCCAGCACCCGACGTCACGAAGTGATACTGGCCACCACGGTCGCCACTGCCTCGTTCATTGTATTTCAGGTATTCAATTTACAGAGCGGGCTGTCGGCGCAGGTCGCCAGTATTCTGGTGCTGTTCCCGCTGAACTGGCGCGGGGCCGGGCCTGCGGGCTGGAACCGTGCGCTGGGAACGCTGGTGGGCTGCAATCTTGGGCTGGTTGTTCAATTGGTGCTGATGGACCACTTTGATGTGTTGCCGTTCGTGGCGGCCGGCCTGTGGATTTGCCTGATGCTGTTTGCCCGCATTCACATGCTGGAGGGTGGATCCGGCGCTGGCTTTGCTGCCTTGACCACCATGGCGATTCTGTTCGGTCAGTACCTCACGCCCCGTCAGGACCTGTTCTACAGTGATCTGTATCGATTCTGGTCACTGTCGCTGTCAGTGTTGTTGTCGCTGTCGGCGATTTATCTGTTGCATCTGCTGCTTGATCGATTTGCTGCCACGCGCTGGGCCGCGCCGAAGGCGGTTTCGGTCTGACCGTAGTGCCCGGCGCGGGCGACGAGTATGATGTGCCGATCTTCCTGTCTGGGGACCCTCTGCATGTTGCGGTTTTTGCGTCCGGTGCTGTTTGTTTGCGGCATTCTGGTACTGATCATGGCTGGTCTGATGCTCAGTGTCGCGGTGTTTGCCTGGTGGCGACAGGACCCGGAAATGCAGGTATTTCTGACATCGTTCGCGGTCACACTCGGCTGCGGCCTCGCGATGGTGCTGGGCTGCCGGGATAAGGGCTTTCATCTGGTTTCGCGTCAGCTCTATCTGCTCACCAGTCTGAGCTGGGTGCTGCTCTCGCTGTTTGGCGCATTGCCACTGTTCTTCAGTCATTTTCAGCTCAGCGCCGAAGATGCGGTGTTCGAGGCGGTGTCCGGGATCACCACCACAGGCTCGACCATTCTCAGCGGTATCGAGCACCTCGCGCCCAGTCTGCTGCTCTGGCGCTCGCTGCTGCAGTGGATTGGTGGTCTGGGGGTGATCGGTATGGCGGTATCGATTCTGCCGTTTCTGCGCGTCGGCGGCATGCGCCTGTTCCACACCGAGTCCTCCGACTGGTCGGACAAGTCCATCCCGCGGGTCCAGTCGCTTGCTCGCATGCTGGTGGCGACCTACCTGGGCCTGACCGTCAGCTGTGTGTTCAGTTACTGGTTGGCCGGCATGAACCTGTTTGATGCGATCAATCATGCCATGGCGACGGTATCGACCGGCGGGTTTGCGACCGATGATCGCTCCATGGGCCGCTTCCCGCTGGAGGTGCTGTGGGTGTCGATTCTGTTCATGACCCTCAGCGCGTTGCCGTTTACCTTGCTGATTGCCTTCTTTAGGCGACCCTCGCTGCATGTGCTCAACAACCAGCAGGTAATCGGCTTCCTCTGCATTATCGGCGCGGTATCGCTGTTACTGACGGCTGATCTGATCGATCTGCATCTGGCCGAGCCCTTCGTGGCCTTCACCCAGGCGACTTTCAACCTGGTCTCGGTTATTACGACCACCGGCTTCGCCTCGGCCGACTACACCCAGTGGGGCACTTTCAGCATCGCCCTGTTTTTTGTGGTGATGTTTATCGGTGGTTGCTCGGGGTCCACCAGCGGCGGCATGAAGGTGTTTCGCTTTCAGCTCAGTTATCTGTTTCTGCGTACCCAGGTTCGCAAGCTGATTCACCCCAACGGGGTATTTGTCACCCAGTACAACGGCAGGCCGGTGCAGGATGACATTATTCTCTCGGCCGTCGCGTTCTCCTTCCTGTTTTTCATGACGCTGGGCGTGGTGACGCTGCTGCTGGCGCTGATGGGCCTGGATTTGATCACCAGCCTGACCGCGGCGGCTACCGCGCTGACCAACGTCGGGCCCGGGCTGGGTGATGTCATTGGCCCGGCGGGTAATTTTGCTACCCTGCCAGTGGCGGCCAAATGGCTGTTGTCGTTCGCCATGTTGATGGGGCGGCTGGAGTTGCTGACCCTGATGGTGCTTTTTACGCCGGTGTTCTGGCGTGGCTAACGCGGAATTTAAAGGGGATAGGGCATGATGCGCATCATCGTGCTGGGGGCGGGCCAGGTTGGTCGCAGCCTGGTGGAGCAACTGGTCGGCGAGAAAAATCACATTACCGTGGTGGATCGTGATGCCGGGCGGCTGCAGCTGTTGCAGGAGCTGTATGGTGCGCAGGGCGTGCAGACGATCTGCGCCCATGGCGCCCATCCGGTGACCCTGTCCAAGGCGGGGGCGGAGGACGCCGACATGCTGGTGGCGGTTACCAACAGCGATGAAGTCAACATGATTGCCTGTCAGGTCGCTCAGTCACTGTTCAATGTGCCGAACAAGATCGCCCGGGTGCGCGAGCAGGGCTACCTGACCCAGAACCGCGCGCTGTTTGCCAAGAGTGCAGTACCGGTTGACGTGCTGATCAATCCCGAGGCGCTGGTCACCCAGCACCTTAAAAAGCTGATTCGCTATCCGGGCGCTTTGCAGGTCATCAATTTCGCCGATGGCCTGGCCCAGCTGGTTGCCGTGCGCGCCTCCAACGGTGGCGCGCTGGTCGGTCAGCGCATTGCCACATTGCGCGAGCGGCTGCCCGCGGTGGAGATTCGGGTGGCGGCCATTTTTCGCCGAAATCATTCCGTGATCCCCGACGGCGATACCCTGATCCAGGACGGAGACGAGGTTTTTTTCGTTGCGGCAAGACCGGATATCCGACTGGTGCTGAACGAACTGCGACGCCGGGCAAAGCCCTACAAGCGCATCGTCATTGCCGGCGGCGGCAATATCGGCGCGCGCCTGGCCAGCGTGCTGGAGAACGATTATCGGGTGAAGGTGATCGAGCAGGACATGGCGCGGTGCCAGTTTCTCTCCCAGTACCTGCGTCGAGCCACCGTACTCAATGGCAGCGCGTCGGACCGGGAGCTGCTGCTGGAGGAAAGTATCGAATCAGCAGATGTGTATCTGGCGCTGACCAATGATGACGAAGCCAACATCATGTCGTCGATGCTGGCCAAGCGCATGGGTGCCCGCACGGTTATCACGCTGATCAGTAATCCGGCCTATGCCGACCTGGTGCAGGGCGGCAGTATCGACATCGCCATCTCGCCGCAGCAGGCCACCATTGGCGCGTTGCTGACTCACGTGCGTCGCGGTGATGTGGTTGCCGTACACTCGCTGCGCCGGGGCACGGCCGAGGCCATGGAGGCGATTGCCCACGGCGATGCGCAGAGTTCGCAAGTGGTGGGCAAGCGGATTGACGAGCTGCCGTTGCCCCCCGGTGCGATGGTCGGCGCGCTGGTGCGTGGCGAGGATGTGATCATCGCGCATGACAGCACCCAGATCGAAGAGGGTGACCACGTCATTGTGATCGTGCCGGACAAGCGGGACATGCAGGCGGTAGAGCGGCTGTTCCAGGTCGGTCTTACCTTCCTGCTTTGAGGTGGACCGGGGCCGCGTGCAGCAACCCCGGGCACAGTCGGTTCAGTCTGCGTCCTGCAGCTCGACCATCAGGTCGTCGGTCAGATTTTCCAGAGCGTCACGCAGGGCATCGAGATCGGTCTGCGGGTACACACCCAGCAGCGCCCGCGCCTTGAACAGCAGGTCGGCACTCATCGGTGCCGGAGTGCATTCGGTTTCCAGCGATTCGACGTTGACGCCATGGCTGGCCAGTACGCGCGAGGCCTCGTGGACGATACCGGCGCGGTCGTTGGCCACCAGGGTCAGTTGCAGGGTGCGCTGCTGCGGCTCGTCTGCCTGGCCACTGATAGCCACCTGGACATTGATGCCCAGGGCGCTGAGCCCGTCCAGGTCAATACGCAGTGCTTCGAGCTGGCCGTTGGCGACATCTACCCGCAGAATGCCGGCAAATTGTCCGGCCATGCGGGCCATGCGGCTTTCCAGCCAATTGCCGCCGTGCCGGTTGATGACCTGAGCCAGGCTTTCCACCAGACCGGGCTTGTCGGCGGATATGACGGTAATTACGAGCGGGGTGGTCATGCGTGATCTCCTTGGGAGCTGGCCTTGGTCAGTCCTGATAGTAGCTGCCGCCGCCGGTCGCCGTCATCTCCTGGCAGTTGGCCTCCAGCGTCTCGAAGTCGTACTCGGACAGGCCCACATACTCCAGGATGGCGCTACCGACGGCGTTCCATTCGTGATCGACGTTGTGGTTGCCCAGCACCTTGTAGGCCCGGCAGATGTGTTCGGCCATCTTCAGAATGGCCAGCAGGTTCTTCTGCACCGGGTCATTGCCCAGCGGGGAAAGGAACACCTGCTCGGCATTATGGTGGCTGGCGATGGCGTCGCACAGGTGGCGCGGCAGCAGCCATGACTTGGCCGTGTAGTAGCCGATCACCGCGTGATTGGTGTTCATGCGCTGGTTTTCCACATCGACCAGTCGCATCTGGTCCTGCGCGTAGGACTCTTCCATGACTTCGATGTAGTAGGGGAAGCGACTGAGCATCAGCGGGATGCCGCAGTTGTGGAACAACCCCAGCGCATAGGCTTCATCCGGCTCGACGCAGCCAATGCGCTTGGCCAGCGTCATGCAGGTCATGGCGACGTCCTGCGCGCTGTCCCAGAAGCGGTTGAGATTGACGATGTTCTCGTCGGTCAGCTCGCCGCGAATCGATTGCGCATTGACGATGTTGACCACCCTGCTGACGCCCAGCAGGTTGACGGCTTGCTGGATGGAACTGATCCGGTTGGCCAGTCCAAAGAAGGGCGAATTGACGACCTTAAGCAGGCTGCCGGAGAGACCCGGGTCCTGGCTGATCAGCCGGGCAATGACCTTGGGATCCGGATCCGGCATCAACTGTTCCATCTGCAGGTCGACCATGATCTGCGGCTGCGGTGGTACGCTGATGCCTTGCAGGGCGCTGCTGATCTGTTGGTCGGTGAGCTCCGATGTCATGGCCTGGGTCCACTGATGACTTGAGCTGCCGAGTTTAGCCGGAGACCGGGGAGCTTGGCACCCTGTATAATGGCCAACTGCATACATTTTTCTTGCCTGCCTCAGGAGTTCCCCATGTCATTGCCCAGCCTGCGTCTCAACGCCAATGCCGACCGGCGTATTCGTGGAGGCCACCTGTGGGTCTTCAGTAACGAGGTGGATACCGCGCTGACGCCGCTGACGGCCTTTGAACCGGGTCAGCAGGCGCAGCTGGAAGCCGCTGGCGGCAAGCCTCTCGGGCTGGTCTGTGTCAGCCCCAATAACCTGATCTGTGCACGTTTGTTCAGCCGCGATACCCGTCATCCGCTGGACAAGTCACTGCTGGTGCATCGTTTCAAGGTGGCCCTGAGTTTGCGTGAGCGGCTGTTCGACAAACCCTTCTATCGTCTGGTCTACGGCGAGTCGGATTTTCTGCCGGGGCTGGTGATCGACCGTTTTGGCGACTACTTCGTGGTGCAGATCGCCAATCCCGGCATGGAGCAGGTGCGTGGCGACATCGTTGATGCGCTGGTGCAGGTGTTCAAGCCGCAGGCCGTGCTGTTCAAGAACGACAGTGGCGCGCGCAAGCTGGAAGGGCTGGAGTCCTACGTTGAGGATGCATTCGGCGAGATGCCTGACCTGGTGGCGCTGGAAGAGAACGGCGTGCGTTTTGAAGCCCCGGTGCGCGAGGGTCAGAAAACCGGCTGGTTCTACGACCACCGTGCCAACCGCGCCCGTCTGGCGCCTTACGTGGCCGGCAAGCGGGTGCTGGACCTGTACAGCTATGTCGGCGGCTGGGGTGTTCAGGCCGCCGCCTTTGGTGCCAGTGAAGTCATGTGTGTCGACAGTTCAGCGCCGGCGCTGGACCGGGTGGAAGCCAACGCAGAGCTCAATGGCGTCGCCGAAAAGATGCTGGTGGTCGAGGGCGATGTGATGGCGGCACTGAAGGAGCTGAAAAGCGCCGGCGAGCGCTTCGACGTGGTCATTGCCGATCCGCCGGCCTTTATCAAGAAGCGCAAGGATATTCGCAATGGTGAAGCCGCGTACCGACGCCTCAACGAGCAGGCCATGCGGCTGCTGAACAAGGACGGGATTCTGGTCTCGGCGTCCTGCTCCATGCATCTGGAAGAGGATCGTCTGCGTGACGCCCTGCTGGGTGCCAGCCGCCACCTGGATCGCAACCTGATCATCACCGAACGCGGCTTTCAGGGCGCCGACCACCCGCTGCATCCGGCGATTCCGGAAACCGGTTATATCAAGGCGTTGTTTTGTAGGGTTACGCCGGCCTGACGCCGGCTTCGTGCCGGCGAGCTGCAAGCCACAAGCTACAAGCTGCAAGAAAAAGCCGCGCGGAGTTGAATCGCGCGGTTTTTTTATGCTGACTCTAGATGCAGCTTCTTATTTAAACCCTTGAGGGTCTCGCTGCAGGTGCGAATCCGGTTTTGCTTGCCGCTTGCCGCTTGCCGCTTGCCGCTGCTGCGCCTCAGCGCAGGCTGATGACCGGCCAGCCCTGGGCTTCGGCGTGGGCGCGGAGGGTGTCGTCGGGATCGACGGCTACCGGGTTGTCGACCATGCCCAGCAGCGGCAGGTCGTTGTGCGAGTCGCTGTAGAAGTAGCTGCCTTCAAGGGTGCGGTTGTTCTCCAGCAGCCAGCGTTCCAGGCGAGTTACCTTGCCCTCACGGAAACACGGGATGTCCGTGGTTTGGCCCGTGTAGCGGCCATCCTGGCGTTCGCATTCGGTCGCCAGCAGCAGGTCGATGCCGAGATGGCGGGCTATCGGGCCGGTGATGAAGCGGTTGGTCGCGGTGATGATCATCAGGGTGTCGCCGGCCTGACGGTGACGCTCGATCAGGGCCAGCGCCTTGGGCAGCACGATGGGCAGGATTTTCTCCTGCATGAATTGCTGGTGCCAGGCGTCAAGCTGTTCGGTCGGATGCTCGCCGAGCAGTTGCAGGCAGAAATTCAGGTAGACCCGGATATCCAGTCGCCCGGCCAGATAGTCGTTGAAAAACTGGTCGTTACGCGCCTTGTACTCGTCCGGATCAACAATCCGATGGGCAACGATAAACTCGCCCCAGGCGTGATCGCTGTCCCCGCCCAGCAGGGTGTTGTCGAGGTCGAAGATGGCGAGTGACACGGGTGTTCTCCTGAGCGGGTTGACGGCCCGCTAGAATAATCGAGTCAGCCGGTAAATGCCCGTAATCACTGACATCAATCGGTGGCATTTCCGTAATTGCTGCTGCAGCGTGCTTTGTGGAACAATGCTGTGATTATTGATTAAGGGATAGTGGCTGTGATTGACCCCGATGGTTTCAGACCCAACGTCGGCATCATCCTGACCAATGAGTTGGGTCAGGTGCTCTGGGCCAGGCGCATCGGCCAGGACTCGTGGCAGTTCCCGCAGGGGGGGATTCAGCGTAACGAAAGCCCCGAGCAGGCGCTGTATCGCGAGTTGCATGAAGAAGTCGGTCTGCTGCCTGAAGATGTCGAAATTCTTGCCTGCACCCGTGGCTGGTTACGCTATCGTTTGCCGCAGCGGCTGATCCGCAGCCATTCGCAGCCGGTCTGCGTAGGTCAGAAGCAGAAGTGGTTTTTGCTGCGGCTGACCTCGGAAGACCAGCGGGTGTGCATGACGCGCAGCGCAAAGCCGGAATTTGATGGCTGGCGCTGGGTCAGTTACTGGTATCCTCTGGGGCAGGTTGTGCCCTTCAAACGCGATGTCTATCGGCGTGCCATGAAAGAACTAGCGCCGAGACTGCTCTCCAGTCTTCCGGGTAGTTGAATATGCTCAATACGCTGCGCCGCATTGTTCAGGAGGTCAACTCTGCCAGAGATCTGGCAGCGGCTCTGGACATCATCGTGCAGCGTGTGCGTGAGGCAATGGGCACAGAGGTGTGCTCGGTTTATCTGCTAAATCCCGAAATCGGTCGCTACGTGCTGATGGCGACCGAAGGTCTCAACAAGGATGCCGTCGGTGCCGTTACCCTGGGCACCAGCGAGGGTCTGATCGGTTACGTCGGTACCCGTGAGGAGCCTGTCAACCTCGAAGATGCGGCATCTCACCCCCGTTTCCGCTACTTTGCCGAGACTGGCGAAGAGCGCTATGCCTCCTTCCTGGGTGTGCCGATTATTCACCACCGCCGGGTGATGGGCGTACTGGTGGTCCAGCAGAAGGAGCGCCGCCAGTTCGATGAGGGCGAAGAGGCCTTCCTGGTTACCATGAGCGCGCAGCTTGCCGGAGTCATTGCCCACGCGGAAGCCACCGGTGCCATCGGCGGGCTGGGGTGGGGCGGCGAGGTGGTCCAGGACACCCGCTTTGATGGTGTGGCCGGCGCGCCGGGCATAGCCATCGGTCATGCCGTAGTGATTCTGCCTCCGGCTGATCTGAAATCGGTCCCGGACAAGCAGATTCAGGATATCGATGCCGAAATTGCGCTGTTCCGCCGTGCCAAGGACAGCGTGCGTGATGACATGCAGCAGCTGTCCAGCAAGCTGTCGACGCAGCTGAGGCCGGAAGAACTGGCGCTGTTTGATGTCTACCTGATGATGCTCGATGATGCCGCGCTGGGTAACGAGGTGACCAACATCATCCGCACTGGCCAGTGGGCTCAGGGGGCGTTGCGTGAGGTGGTCAGCTCGCATGTCACCCGCTTCGAGCTGATGGACGACCCTTACTTGCGTGAGCGGGCGGCAGATGTGAAGGATATTGGCCGCCGCATCCTGGCCTACCTGCAGGAGGTCGGTCGGCAGGAGCTGGTGTTCCCCGACAATACCATTCTGGTCAGCGAGGAACTGTCGCCGGTGATGCTGGGGCAGGTGCCGAAGGAGAAGCTGGCCGGTCTGGTCTCGGTCCTCGGTTCGGGCAGCTCGCATGTCGCCATTCTGGCCCGGGCGATGGGTATTCCGACGGTAATGGGGGCGCTGGATCTGCCCTATACCCGCCTCGACGGCATGGAGCTGATCGTCGACGGCAACCGTGGCGAAGTGTATTCCAACCCGTCGCAGGAGCTGCATCGCCAGTATCTTGATCTGGTTCGCGAAGAGCGTGAGCTGGTGCAGGGGCTGGAAAAGCTGCGCGATGTGCCCTGCGTGACGCTGGATGGCCATCGCATGCCGCTGCTGGTCAACACCGGTTTGCAGGCAGATGTGGCGCGCTCACTGGATCGCGGCGCCGAAGGCGTTGGTCTGTACCGCACTGAAGTGCCGTTCATGATCAAGGATCGCTTCCCCAGCGAAAAGGAGCAGCAGGCGATCTATCGCGAGCAGCTGGAAGCCTTTTACCCGCTGCCGGTTACCATGCGCTCGCTCGATATTGGCGGCGACAAGGCACTGACCTATTTTCCGATCAAGGAAGACAACCCCTTCCTTGGCTGGCGCGGTATTCGCGTTACCCTGGATCACCCGGAAATCTTCCTGGTGCAGACCCGGGCCATGCTCAAGGCCAGCCTGGGCTTGAACAACCTGCGTATCATGTTGCCCATGGTCAGCAGTGTGTTCGAGGTAGAAGAGGCGTTGCACCTTATTCACCGGGCCTACAGCGAGGTGCTGGACGAGGGCGTCGACGTGCCCATGCCGCCGGTCGGGGTGATGATCGAGGTGCCCGCTGCGGTCTATCAGGCGCGCGAACTGATTCAACTGGTCGATTTTCTTTCGGTTGGCACCAACGATCTGACCCAGTATCTGCTGGCGGTTGACCGCAACAATCCCCGGGTTGCGGATCTGTATCACTCGCTGCACCCGGCGGTGCTGCAGGCGTTGATCAAGATCGCCACGGCCTGCCGCGAAGCGGGCAAGCCGATGAGCGTGTGTGGTGAAATGGCCGGCGATCCGGCGGCGGCGGTATTATTGATGGCGATGGGGTGTGATGCGCTGTCGATGAACGCGACCAACCTGCCCAAGGTGAAGTGGTTGCTGCGTCAGATCAAACTGTCCGATGCCAAGGCTCTGCTGGATGAGGTAATCGAGCTGGATAACCCCCATCTGGTGCTCAGCACCCTGCATCTGGCGTTGCGTGGTATGGGCCTGGGCAAGGTCCTGTCACAACCCCGCTGAAGCTCAGCGCCATTCCCTGCAGGTTTCTCCCTGCGGCTCCCCAAGTGCTCCGAAGCGCCGCTCCGTCAGTCGGATGCGGTTGTTTGCCTGCAGGCGCAGAATGCTGCTGGCGCGGGTACCGTACTCCGGCAGTCCGACGATAAAGGTAGCCGAGAGCATGCGCTCCCACTCCAGGCTGATGCCGGTGTCGGGTAGCTGTGCGTCGGCATAGATGTGATCGTTGGCGAGCAGTGAAAACAGCGTCCCGTCGTCGGCATCCAGGTTGTTTGCCAGTGCGCTGCGCAGGCAGTCCGTTTTTGGCCATGGGCTGTCCAGATCGGCATTGGATACAGCGTAAATGCCGGGTTCAAGCTGTCGCGCCTGGCCATGCTCGCTATTGAGAAACCACAGTTGCTCGCGGTCCCCGACCAGCAGATTGAAGCCGGTATAGTTTGCCAACTGCCCCTGCAGTGCGTGCATGAAGGCCGACGGTGACCGGGTGCCCTGCAGATAGTCCAGCGGCAGCTGCCCGCGCGACAGCGGCGCTTTGGGAACGCCCGGGCGGCGAATATTGGTAACCGCGGCAAAACGGCCGTCGCGGGTGACTCCCAGCCAGGTGCCGCCCGCTTCCAGATCCTTGCCGGCCAGTAGCTCGGGATGACCTTCCCTGGTCCAGAGGTCAAGCGCCCGGGTGGGGCGGTGATGGAATTCGTCCCGGTTGCCGATCAGTAACAAGGGTTGCTGCAGGGATTGCTGCCAGGCAAAGGCAATCAGACACATAGAGGCTCCTTGGTTGCGGCCCAGTCTACCATCCGTAGCCTGGAATCGGGCCTGTGTGCGCTGCCGCAAGCGTTTTGCAAATGGGATTCGCGGTTTTCCGGGGGCATGCTGGCAGCGTATGCGGGACGGGTCAGAATCACAAAAAGGGCCAGACGATGCTGGCCCCTTTTCCGCCTGTATCCTGTCAGGGATCAACCACCAGCAGCGGCTCGATGGAAGCTACTTCATTGACTGCGATGGCGGTGTAGATAGAGCCGGCTGCCAGCGCGGTGGCGGGCAGGTCGATGACGGTCGTTGTGGTGTCGGCCACATTGATGCTGATGTCATAACTGCCCGCGGGGACCTCGACGTAGTCGGAGGCGGTGAAGTAGGGCACGTCGGCAAGCCCGGCGAAAATATCGCCGTTGACCAGAACGTCTACCGCGGGTGCATCCGGTGAGGCGTGAATAACCCGGATCTTGGCTCCAGCGGCTGGTGTCAGGTCGTCGACCAGCGGACGCAGGGTGAAGCCCTGAACACCGGTGACATTAACAAACCCGGTGGCCAGTACGCTGTAGGCCTGACCTGCTTCAACGGTAACGGGAAGGGTGGCCACTTCGTTTCCGCCGGCTTCCACGCCAATGGTGTAGTCACCGGCCAGTACCTGCAGGTAGTCACTCACATCCTTGAAAGACACGTCACTCAGAACGACGTCGCCGTCGACGGTGACATCCACTGCGGGTGCGTCAGGTGACAGGTGCAGGGCCCGGACTTGCGCGCGCTGGTCTTCCAGAACGACAAAGGGCGGCGAGTCCAGCAGCGCGATAACGGACGCGGGGGAGAAGCCTGATGCCCGGGGAATGGCTGCCAGGAAGTAGGATGGGCCGCTTTCCAGCTCGACGAATCCCGAGTCGTAGGCGATCGTTGCCGGGTCTCCTGCAGGGGTGATGCGGATGCGGTATTCCCCGGCGGGTACTTCCACGTAAGCGCCGCTGTCGGCAGCAGGTGCAAAGTCGGCAAGCAGCGGAGTGTCACCCAGTGCGTCTGTGGTGTCGACATAGACATCGACATTGCCGACCTGGGGCGCGGCATGCAGAACAAAGGCCCGCGCGGTTGCTGCTGCGGGTGTCTGGATGTCGTCGGTAATAACCAGCAGGTCAAAGCTGTCATCGCCCAGCAAGCCGTAGGCTACCAGGGTGTAGTCCTCGCCGCGAACGGGGGTTACCTCGGTGCTGAAGACGGGCTCGGAGTCGGCAGCAGCGCCTGCCGCTCGCACATCTATGGTGAGCGGTTCGGCCGGTACCCGGGTAAATGCGGTGGCGGTAAAGGTGTCCAGGGCCTCAATGGCGAGATCGCCATTGATGTAAATATCCACAGCCGGGGCGTCTGCTGCCGCATGTAAAACGCGTACTTCCGCCGACGGGCCGGCAGAAGAGCTGCCACCACCACCGCCGAGACAGCCGCTCAACGCGACGGATATGGCGACCAGAATAAGAGTCAGGGCTTTCACTGTCAGTTCCTCTTGATCAGGATGAAGGTTATTTACTGCCCTGTTAACCTAGATGCTTTTCTTGTACATGATGAAAAATAACTTATACAAAGATTATGCAAAATGGGTCCTGATAATGGCTTGATGCCGCTATTTGGGTGCCTTTGCAGGAAAATGATGGCGGAAGGAGTACACTATCGGGCTGTCTGGTTTCCGGCTGTTTGCCGCCGGTTTATCGAGGTGTCCGTGGAATTTTTGCTGTATCTGGTTTTGGGTGGTTTTGCCGGTACGCTGGCTGGCCTGTTCGGTGTTGGCGGCGGCATGATCATTGTGCCGGTGCTGGTCTACAGTTTTGCCCTGCAGGGCATTGCTCCGGACGTGCTGACCCATATGGCGGTCGGTACCTCGCTGGCAACCATCGTGTTCACTTCGATCAATGCGATTCGTGCGCACCATGCAAAGGGTGCTGTGCGCTGGCGTTTGTTTGTCTGGCTGACGGCCGGGATTGTGCTCGGCACCGTGCTGGGTGCGCTGACCGCGGCGCAGATCAGCGGACCCATGCTGCAGAAGATCATTGGTGTCTTTGCCATTTGTGTGGCCATTCAGATGGCCTTCAAGCTTCAGCCAAAGGCGGCGCTGACTGAGCCGGGCAAGCCGTCGCTGGGTATTGCTGGCGGTGTCATCGGCTGGGCATCGGCCATCTTTGGTATTGGCGGCGGGTCGCTGACAGTGCCGTTTCTGGTCTGGCGCAGCGTGCCGATGCAGCAGGCGGTGGCCACCTCATCGGCCTGCGGACTGCCGATTGCGCTGGCGGGCGCAATATCCTTTGTTTTTACCGGCTGGGATGAAACCGGGCTGCCGTCCTGGAGTCTGGGATATGTATATTTACCGGCGCTGATCGGTATTGCTTCTACCAGTATGCTGTTCGCGGGGTTCGGCGCGCGTCTGGCGCACCGGCTGTCCCAGGATCTGCTCAAGCGCCTGTTTGCCCTGCTGCTGCTTTGTGTTGGAATCAACTTTCTTGTCTAGGGATATCGCATGTTGACCTACCCTCAGATTGATCCGGTGGCATTGGCCATTGGTCCGCTGAAGATTCACTGGTATGGCCTGATGTACCTGATCGGTATCGGCGGTGCCTGGTGGCTGGCCCGCCGCAGGCTGGCCGATTTTGACCCGACCTGGAACAAGGAGACGCTGTCCGATCTGGTGTTCTGGGTGGCGCTGGGCGTGATTGCCGGCGGACGTCTGGGTTATGTGCTGTTTTACGATCTGGCGTCCTATATCAGCAACCCGCTGCTGGTGCTGGAGATCTGGAAGGGTGGCATGTCGTTCCACGGCGGCTTGCTCGGCGTGCTGCTGGCGCTGCTGTGGTTCTCGCGCAAGCACAACAAGCGCTTTTTCGAACTGGTCGATTTCGTTGCACCACTGGTGCCGATCGGTCTGGGGGCCGGCCGCATCGGCAACTTTATCAATGCCGAGTTGTGGGGCAAGGCGACCGACGTGCCATGGGCGATGGTCTTCCCGACCGATCCCGAGCAGTTGGCGCGCCATCCGTCGCAGCTGTATCAGTTTGCGCTGGAAGGCGTCGCGCTGTTTACCATCCTCTGGTTCTACTCGCGCAAGCCGCGCCCGACCATGGCCGTTAGCGGCCTGTTTGCCATCTGCTATGGCTGCTTCCGTTTTGCCGTCGAGTTTGTCCGTGTGCCGGACGCCCAACTCGGCTATCTTGCTTTCGGGTGGCTGACCATGGGCCAGCTGCTGTGTATTCCCATGATTTTACTTGGCGCCCTGTTGATGGGGCTGGCCTACCGGCGTGAGGGGCGCACCGCATGAAACAGTATCTCGACCTGATGCGCCACGTGCGCGAGAACGGCACCTTCAAGAGTGATCGTACCGGCACCGGCACCTACAGCGTGTTCGGCCACCAGATGCGCTTTGATCTGGCTGAGGGCTTTCCGCTGGTGACGACCAAAAAATGTCATCTCAAGTCCATCATCCATGAGCTGTTGTGGTTTCTGCAGGGTGACACCAATATCCGTTACCTGAAGGAAAACGGCGTCTCGATCTGGGATGAATGGGCTGACGAGAATGGCGATCTGGGGCCGGTGTACGGCTACCAGTGGCGCAGCTGGCCGGCGCCAAACGGCGAATCCATTGATCAGATCAGCAAGCTGATTGCGATGATCAAGAGCAATCCGGACTCGCGCCGCCTGATCGTGTCGGCCTGGAACCCGGCGCTGGTTGATCAGATGGCGCTGCCGCCGTGTCATGCGCTGTTCCAGTTCTATGTTGCCGACGGCAAGCTGAGTTGCCAGCTGTATCAGCGCTCGGCGGATATCTTCCTGGGTGTACCGTTCAATATCGCCAGCTACGCGCTGCTGACACTGATGGTGGCGCAGGTCTGTGATCTGCAGCCAGGCGAGTTCATCTGGACCGGCGGCGACTGTCACCTGTACGCCAACCATATCGAGCAGACCGATCTGCAGCTGACCCGCGAGCCGCTGCCGCTCCCGACCATGAAGTTGAACCCCGAGGTGACCGATCTGCTGGCGTTTCGTTTCGAGGATTTCGAGCTGGTGGGCTACCAGTCGCATCCGCACATCAAGGCGCCGGTGGCGGTATGAGTGATGTCAAAGTTGCCATGATTGCCGCCATGGCCAGTAACCGGGTGATCGGTCTGGATAACGCCATGCCCTGGCATCTGCCGGAGGACCTGCGTTACTTCAAGGCGACCACCCTGGGCAAGCCGATCATCATGGGCCGCAAGACCTTTGACTCGCTGGGTCGAGCGCTGCCGGGTCGCACCAATATTGTGGTTAGCCGCCAGTCGGGCCTGCAGCTGCCGGGTGCCGAGGTGTTCGACTCCATAGAAGCTGCACTCGACTTCGCCGAGCAGCAAGCGGCGATTGATGGCGTCGACGAGGTGATGGTGATTGGTGGCGAGACCTTGTATCGCCAGTGCCTGGAAGATGCCGACCGGTTGTATCTGACCCGTATTGAATCGGCGCCGGACGGGGATGCATGGTTCCCGGAACTGGATGCTGCCCAGTGGCTGTTGGTCAGTGAGCGGGCAGTGGCTGCCGGTGACGGCTACCCCGCCCACGCCTACCAGGTGCTTGAGCGCCGGCGCTGAGGGTCAGTTGAGGACAGGCGATGACGCGGCCTGCCCGATCAGTTCCTCGAGGGGCCGCGGTTTGCCGATCCAGTATCCCTGAAGCAGGTTGCCGCCCCAGCGCGAGAGCTGGTCGGCAACGCGCGCGTCCTCGACATAGTTGGCCGCGACTTGCTTGTTCATGCCCCGTGACAGGGTGATGAGGTTATGCAGGTACTCGCCCTGCTCGGGGGACGGGTTTTCACTGAGCGCGCGGCAGTCGACCTTTACGCCCTTGATTGGCAGACGGTTAAGGTAGCCCAGCGCACCGTATTCCGAGCCAAAGTGATCCAGCCAGATTTCTACGCCCAGGTCGTGCAGCGCAGTGCACAGTGCCGTTGCCTGGCTGGCGTGCTGCAGCAGCGTGTCTTCGCGCAGCTCCAGCTGAATCATGTGCGGCGGCACTTTGCTTCGCAGCAGGAGCTGGCGCAACTGGTCCACAAAGCGCGGCTGCTTGAGCTCGCGATCGCTGATGTTGATCGACAGTCGGCAATGTATGCCGGCATCCAGCCACTGTTTTACCGCCTGTAGCGCCTGGCCGATAACCCAGTGGCCCATCGGCAGGATCAGCCCGCTGTGCTCGGCCAGCTTGAGGAAGGCATCCGGTGTCAGCAAGCCGAGTTGCGGGTGCTGCCAGCGCAGCAGCGCCTCCCAGGCCACGGTATCGCCGTGGTTGGTATCGACGATGGGTTGATAGTGAAGGCGGAACTGGCCCTCGAGCAACCCGTGTCGCAGACCCTGCTCAATGTCCAGATTGTGGCGGGTTTCGGCATCGCGCTGCGGGTTGAAAAAGGCATATCCGTTACGACCGTTGGCTTTTGCGCGATACAGCGCCTGATCGGCGTGTTGCAGCAGTTCGGCAGCGGTGGCGCCGTGGCCGGGGAAGGTGGCAATGCCGACACTGGCTGACACCAGCAGATGATGACCGCTGAGGGTAATAGGCTCGCTCAGCGTATGAATGATCTTGCTGGCGATCAGGGCGGCATCGTTCGGGTCGTGCAGGTCGTTGAGCAGGGCAACAAACTCGTCGCCGCCTATCCGTGCGATCAGGTCATCCTGACGCATGGTTCGGCGCAGCCGGTTGGCGATCACGGCGAGCAGCAGATCACCCAGGCCATGGCCGAAGGTGTCGTTGATCTGCTTGAAGTAGTCCAAGTCGATATAGAGCAGGGCGAATCCGGTCGGGCTGCGTTGCCCGCGCAGGATCATGCGGTCCAGCTCGGACTCGAGCAGGGCCCGATTGCCAAGGCCGGTCAGCGGATCCTGGCGTGCCATCTGGTGCAGTTTCTCGCCACTGCTTCGACGACGCTCCGCGTTGATCAGTGCGCGCGTGAGTGCGTCGGCGTTGAGGCTTTCCCGCGGCAGGATGTCGTCCGCACCGCCGTCTATGGCGGCGCTATCACGCTCGGGGCTGTCGTCGTCGCTGATCAGCAGCAACAGGGTTTCGGTGCTGGCTCGGCGGGCGTCCTGCAGCAGGCTGGGTTCATTGGGCAGGAGGCAGGCGTCGTAGTCGCTGGCACTCAGACGGGTGGCTGCGTCGCGTACGCTGGTGCAGATATCGACATCAAATGGGCCGGCCGAAGGGGCGCGGCACAGATCGAGCAGGTGTGCCCGCTTTGCCGGATTTGATTCAACCACCAATATCTTGCGTGCTGCGCGTTCCATGAGTGCGGGCCCAGTCAGCTGGTGTTATTCGTCCATGCACGGTTTTGTCACTGCTGTATGTTAACGCCGTCACGCTTTGACAGCCCATTCATTCGTGTCAAACAGCGCAAAATCTCCGACAGGCGGTATGGCTAATGGCCTGTAATGCCGGATTTTTGTCTTTGCTTTTGCCTGTTTGTTTGCTATGGCGGGAAGTTGGCGCAGGGGCAGGGCCCCTGCGCGCGAGGGAGTGGTGTATCAGTTGTCGAGCAGCGCCTTGTTGCGTACTGCGCCCTTGTCGGCGCTGGTAGCCAGCAGGGCGTAAGCTTTCAGCGCGGTGCTGACCTTGCGCGGGCGTGGTGCGGCTGGTTTCCAGCCTTTGGCGTCCTGCGCGGCGCGGCGTTTGGCCAGTTCTTCATCCGACACCAGCAGGTTGATGCTGCGGTTGGGGATGTCGATCAGAATGCGATCGCCGTCCTCAACCAGGCCGATGGCACCCCCAGCGGCGGCCTCGGGTGAGGCGTGGCCGATTGACAGGCCACTGGTGCCGCCAGAGAAGCGACCATCTGTCAGCAGGGCGCAGTCTTTGCCCAGGCCCTTGGACTTAAGGTAGCTGGTGGGGTAGAGCATTTCCTGCATGCCCGGGCCGCCTTTCGGACCTTCGTAACGAATGATCACGATGTCACCCGGCTCCACTTCGTCGGCCAGGATGCCTTTGACGGCGCTGTCCTGGCTCTCGAAGATTTTGGCGTTGCCTTCAAACACGTGGATGGATTCGTCTACACCTGCGGTCTTGACCACACAGCCATCGAGCGCGATGTTGCCGTACAGCACAGCCAGGCCGCCTTCCTGCGAGTAGGCGTGCTCGACCGAGCGAATACAGCCCTCGGCGCGGTCATCGTCCAGGCTGTCCCAGCGGGTGCTCTGGCTGAACGCGGTTTGCGTCGGAATGCCAGCCGGGCCGGCGCGGAAGAAGGTGTGTACCGCTTCGTCATCGGTCTGCGTGATGTCCCACTGGGCGATGGCGTCGGCCATGCTCGGGCTGTGCACGGTCGGCACGTCGGTGTGCAGCAGGCCACCACGGGCCAGTTCGCCAAGGATTGAGAAGATGCCGCCAGCGCGGTGCACGTCTTCCATGTGGTATTTCTGAATGTTCGGCGCCACCTTGCACAACTGCGGTACCTTGCGCGACAGGCGGTCGATGTCGCGCAGGTCGAAGTCGATTTCGGCTTCCTGGGCGGCAGCCAGCAGGTGCAGGATAGTGTTGGTCGAACCGCCCATGGCGATGTCCAGCGTCATGGCGTTCTCGAACGCCTTGAAGCTGGCTACGTTGCGCGGCAGAACCGACTCGTCACCTTCGCCGTAGTAGCGCTGGCACAACTCGACCGCCAGACGACCTGCGCGCAGGAACAGCTGCTCGCGGTCAGAGTGGGTGGCCAGCGTCGAGCCGTTGCCCGGCAGTGACAGCCCCAGTGCTTCGGTCAGACAGTTCATCGAGTTGGCAGTAAACATGCCGGAGCAGCTGCCGCAGGTCGGGCAGGCGCTGCGCTCGTACTCTTCGACCTTCTCGTCGGAGCAGGAATCGTCGGCAGCGACGACCATGGCGTCAACCAGATCCAGACCGTGGCTGGCCAGTTTGGTCTTGCCGGCTTCCATCGGGCCGCCGGAGACGAACACCACCGGGATATTCAGGCGCAGGGCAGCCATCAGCATGCCGGGGGTGATCTTGTCGCAGTTGGAGATGCAGACAATGGCGTCGGCGCAGTGGGCATTGACCATGTACTCGACCGAGTCGGCGATGATTTCGCGGCTGGGCAGCGAATAGAGCATGCCGTCGTGACCCATGGCGATACCGTCGTCGACTGCGATGGTGTTGAATTCCTTGGCGACACCGCCGGCCTTCTCGATTTCCCGTGCGACCAGCTGGCCCAGATCCTTCAGGTGAACGTGTCCGGGCACGAACTGGGTGAAGGAGTTGGCGATGGCGATGATCGGCTTCTTGAAGTCTTCGTCCTTCATGCCGGTAGCGCGCCACAGGGCGCGGGCGCCGGCCATGTTGCGGCCGAAGGTGGATGTTTTCGAGCGGTAATCAGGCATGACGGAATTCTCGTGGTGTAGTGCAGTCGGGCAAGCATACCAATTCACGGGGCGGCATGCAGCCGTGTCGCGGGCGTCGGCATGTAGTCTTTTTGAGTTACAGAGCATTGCGGCGAGATGTTGTATTGATATCGAGCGCGCTTTTTCGGTCTCTGGATCGGCTTGGCGCTGCGGTAAACAGGAAGCGCTCCGGCAGCCCGGTTTAATCGTGGGCGGTTGCCGTCGGGCAGATAAAAAAAGTAAACGGAGACGACGCCTGTGCAGACATTGCTTTCGAGTTTTCCTGCCTTGCGGCTGGCGCTGACAGCGGTGGTGACAACGTCCTTTTCCCTGGCCGCCTGCCTGTCCGGTGTCGGTGGCTCATCTTCTGATGGTAGCGCGAAGGTGGAAGAACCAGCCGATTTGCGCACCACCCTCGCCGGCCATCGTTGCGCCGAGTTGGCTGACCTTGGGCGCTAGCCACACCTCGGAACTGGCCTATTTGTTCGGTACTGACGATTCCTTCAGGCTGCGCGGCGCAACCGATGACCAGGTTGCCCTGGCCGATATCATGAGCCGTGCCTGGACGACCTTCGCCCGTTCGGGTAGTCCAGGTCACGAAGACCTGAACTGGGTGGATTACGGTGATAGTGCCGGTGGCATGGTCTCGTTCGAGACGCCTGAGGTACAGCCTCTTTCCCGTTCGGTGTTTCGCAGCGTGCATCGCTGTGACTACTGGACTCCCGAGGTCTGATACGACCTGTCTTGTTCTCGGAGGTGGGCCGGAGACGGTGTTCCGGCCCACCTCTGGCGTTACCGCAGTACGAAGCTGTAGCTGAGGATGGCGCGTACCTCGTCGACATCGCGCTGGCCGGCGACTTCGCTGCGCAGGCTGGCGTGGCGCAGGGAGATGCCAAGGTCTTTCAGGTAGCCACTCTGCACCTTGTAATCCACACGCAGGTCGCGTTCCCATTCGCTGTCAGCCCCGGCAACGGCGCTGTCCACATCGGTGCCGCGCAGGTAGCTGGCGGTCGCCTTCAGGCCGGGCACGCCGGCGGCGGCAAAGTCGTAACCGTAGCGTGCCAGCCAGGTACGTTCACCGGCACGCTGGAACTTGCCGATCTGCGAGTCGGTGATCAGGTACGCAGTAGCGCCGTCACCGTTGTTGATGAACGGGAAGTTGCTGTTGCCGCTCAGGTGCTGGTAGCCCAGGCCCAGGCTGTGGCCGCTCTGGCTGAAAGTGAACAGCGCACTGGCCGCCTGGTTGTCAACTTCACCGTTGTTGTTGAAACCGCTGGCGCCGTAGCCCGCACGCCGGTCGTCGTTGGCGCCGTGGGCATTGCTGTCGAAGTAGCGCAGGTCGGTGGTCAGCTTGCCGTCGCCCAAGGCGAGGTTATGCACTGCTCCGAGGTAGTGCTGGCGATAGTAGTCCTTCAGCTCGGCGAAGTAGTAGGACGTGGTCAGGTTCTCGGTCAGGGCGTAGTCGCCGCCGGCGTAGCGGAAGCGGTCGACCCGTTCGCTACCGCCGGCAATGCGCAGGTCATCGTAGTCACTGGACGCGCGGCCGCTGGCCTGACGAATCTCGCCGACGGTCAGCTTGAGTTTGTCGATATCGCCGGAACTTATCTGTGCGCCGCGGAAGGTTTGCGGCAGCAGGCGACCGTCGTTGTACGTCAGAACCGGCAGCTTGGGCTGCAGTGCACCATAGCGCAGTTCAGTGTTGGCGATGCGCGCCTTGGCGGCAAAATCGATGCGGCTGAACTCGTCTGCGGCGCGGCCATTGCTGTCGAGCGGGAACAGATTGCCGGGGTTGCGGCTGCGGTCGGCCTTGCTGGTGCGTCCGCCCGAGTCCAGGCGAATGCCCAGCTGCGCTATCGCATCAAAGCCGAGGCCGACAGCCCCCTCGGTGTAGCCCGATTGGAAGTTGAGGACAAAACCCTGGCCCCATTCCTCACCATAGGACGGAGCGGCGTCGCCGCTGCGGTTGTCCTGGTTGAAATAGAAATTGCGGGTATCCAGGGTGGCCTTGCTGTTTTCGATCAGCGCGCTGGCGGCGGCAGGGTGGGACAGGCCGAAAAGGCTTGCGGCGATGGCGCTGGCAAGGGTGTGGTGTTTCATTGGAAGCTCCGAAGTAGAGTGGGCGTGCCGCGCTTGGGCTGTCGGCATTTGCACTCTGGAGGTAGGCTTCAGGGCTCGGGCGGAACAGAAGTTGCGGCATCGCTGTTCAGGCGACGCCGTAACATAAGTGAAATATTTAGGCTCTAGAAGGAATAAAAAGTTATTTTCTTATAGCTTTTTTTCAAATACCTTTGAGTTGCGCTGCAAGTTGTACAGTGCCGCCCGTTTGGCAGGCAGCCGCTCTACGCTGCTTGGTTCGAAGCCGCGTTCGCGGAACCAGTGAGCTGTACGGGTCGTCAGCACGAACAGGGTATCGATCTTCAGGCTGCGTGCCTGACGCTCAATGTGTTGCAGCAGCTGATCGCCCCGGCCGCCCTGGCGGTAGGCCGGGTCGATCGCGACACAGGCCAGTTCTGCAGCGCTGGAGCCTTCCAGCGGGTACAGCGCGGCGCAGCCGATAATGCGACCGTCCCGTTCGATCAGGGTGAACTGGCCGATTTCGGTCTCCAAGACTTCGCGTGAACGGCGCACCAGAATACCGGCCTCTTCCAGCGGGCGCAGCAGCTCCAGCAGCCCGCCGACATCGTCGATGCTGGCGCCGCGAATCTGTTCAAAGGCTTCCTGACTGACCAGTGTGCCGCCGCCGTCACGGGTGAACAGCTCGGTCAGCAGAGCGCCGTCCTCGGCAAAACTGACAATATGGCTACGCCGCAGACCGGCGTTACAGGCCTTGCAGGCCGCCTGCAGCAGGGTGCCGGGCTGGCTGTTGCCGAGCTTGGCCAGCAGTGGCGCTGCGCGGGTGGGCTTCAGTTCACGCAGCAGTTCGCCATCCTCGTCCCGGATGCCGGTATCCTCGCCAAACAGAATCAGCTTGTCGGCGCCCAAGGCAACGGCCACGCTGGTGGCGACATCTTCGCAGGCCAGATTGAATGCCTCGCCGGTTGGTGAGTAACCAAGGCTGGAGAGCAGCACGATATTTTGCTCGTCGAGATGGCGGGTGATGGCCTTGCGATCGATCCTGCGCACTTCGCCGGTATGGTGGAAGTCGACCCCGTCTACCACGCCAATGGGCTTGGCGGTAACCAGATTGCCGCTGACCACCCGCAACCGGCTACCCGATTGCTGGGCGCACAGGCGCGCTTCTATGGCGATGCGCAGACTGCCGACAGCATCAATCACGCAGCTGAGGGTATCAATGTCGGTAACACGCAGGTCATTGTGATACTGCGAGCGAATGCCGCGCAGGGCCAGTCGTTCCTCAATCTGCGGGCGTGAACCATGCACCAGCACCAGACGCACGCCAAGGCTGTTGAGCAGCATGATGTCGTGGATGATGTTGTTGAAGTTGGCGTGGATCATGGCTTCGCCCGGCAGCAGCAGCACGAAGGTGCAGTCCCGGTGCTGGTTGATGTAGGGCGTCGAGTGACGGAACCAGTTGACGTAGTCGAGCATGCGCGGTGTTCCAGACAAAAGAGCTATTAAAGGGGTTTGCGGGTGAGGCTTCAAGCAGCCCTGTTACTGCAGGCAAAAGCGTCGGATCAGCCCTTGCAGCAGATCGATGGTGGGCTGCAGGCGGTCCAGGGCGAGAAACTCGTCCGGCTGGTGCGCCTGATCGATATCCCCGGGCCCCAGAATCAGTGTCTGCATACCGAGCTGGTTGAGATATGGCCCCTCGGTGGCGAAGGCGACAGCACCGGCGCTTTGCCCGGTCAGCTCTTCGCAGGCCCGGACGATCGGCGCATCAGCGGGGGTTTCGAAGGCCGGCACGCCGGGAAACAGCGGCTTATAGTCGATCTGTACCTGGTGTTCGGTGGCGATCGGCAAAAGCCGTTCGCGGATCGCCGCGCGCAGTTCGTCGCCGTTCATGCCGGGTAGCGGGCGGATATCGAACTCCAGCGCGCACTTGGCACAGATCCGGTTCGGATTGTCACCGCCATGAATGCAGCCCAGATTCAGTGTCGGGGTGGGCACGCCGAACAGCGGGTTGCTCCAGCGTTTTTGCCAGCTACCGCGCAATTGCAGCAGGTCGCTGATGACGGCATGCATGGCCTCCATGGCATTGTGGCCAAGGCCCGGGTCGGACGAGTGACCAGCCTGCCCGATGATGTCGATGCGCTCCATCATGATGCCCTTGTGCAGGCGAATTGGCCGCATGCCGGTGGGCTCGCCGATGATCGCGTGGCGTGCCTGGCTAAAGTCGGCTGCCACCAGTGCCCGGGCGCCGCTCATCGAGCTTTCCTCGTCGGCAGTGGCGAGGATGATCAGCGGGTGTTTGAACGGCTGGTTCAGGTAGCTGCGCACCGCTTCGATGATCAGCGGGAAGAAGCCCTTCATGTCGCAGCTGCCCAGTCCATACCAGCGGTTGTTTGCTTCGGTCAGGGCGAAGGGATCGTGCTGCCAGCGCTCCGGATTGCAGGGAACGGTGTCGGTATGGCCGGCCATGACCAGGCCGCCGGGGCCGCTGCCAAAACTGGCGAGCAGGTTGGCCTTGCCGGGCTGATTGGCAATCGGCAGGATGCGGCATTCAAAACCCAGATCGTTCAGCCAACTGGCCAGCAGTTCTACTACGGGTAGATTGCTCTGATCCAGGTCTGCCTGGGTGCAGCTGATCGAAGGGAGCCTCAGCAGGGCGTCGAACTGATCCTTCAGTGGCGGCAAGGGCATGGGCAACTCCGGTTGAGGCGGGTGTTCTGCCTGTCAGAACACCCGACGCACGTGTTGCTTCAGCTTACGCCGCCGCTGGCGGATAGTCAGCTGAAAATCCCGGTGAGGATATAGAAATAGATGATGGAGAGAATGGCGCCGGCTGGCAGGGTAACGACCCAGGAGCTGAAGATGGTGCCGATCACGCGCAGGTTCAGCGCGCCAATGCCGCGGGCTAGGCCGACCCCGAGGACCGCCCCTACCAGGGTGTGGGTGGTAGAGATCGGCAGGCCGATGCTAGACGCTCCGACGACCGTGGTGGCAGTAGCGAGTTCGGCTGCAAAGCCGCGGCTCGGCGTCAGTTCAGTAATGTGTTTGCCGATGGTGGCGATGACGCGGTAGCCATAGGTAGCCAGACCAACAACGATACCGATTGCGCCAAGCAGCAGAACCCAGCCGGGTACCAGCGACTTGCTCGCCACTTCGCCGCCGGAGTGCAGTACTCCAACGATGGCGGCCAGCGGGCCGACGGCATTGGCGACGTCATTGGAACCGTGGGCGAAGGCCATGGCGCAGGCGGTGAAGATCATTAATACCGCAAACACCTTTTCCACACTGGCGAAGTGGAAGGTTTTGTCCGCTTCCGGGTCGGCCTTGATGCGGCTCAGCAGGGTCACACCCAGCCCGGCAACCAGTATGCCGGCAATCACGGCCAGCCCAAGGCTTTGCCAGCCGCTGAGGTTGAGGCCGATGTGCTTGAGGCCCTTGGTCAGGGTCAGGATGGTGACGACAAAGCCAACCGCAAACATATAGAAGGGAACGTAGCGCTTGGCGTTGCTGAAGGGGTTTTCGGTATCGAGAATCAGCCGGTGCACGCTGATGAAGATCATGAAGGCAACGATGCCTGACAGTAGCGGCGAGATTACCCAGCTGGCGACGATCGGAGTGACGCCTTCCCAGTGCACGGCTTCCATCGAGACGCCGACGGCACCAAAACCGATGACTGCGCCAATGATCGAGTGGGTGGTCGATACCGGCCAGCCCTTGATCGAGGCGACCAGCAGCCAGGTGCCGGCGGCCAGCAGTGAAGCCATCATGCCGAACACCATCTGATCGGGGCTGATCGCCTCTGCATCAATGATGCCGCTACGGATGGTTTGGGTTACCGATCCGCCGGCCAGGTAGGCGCCGAGAAACTCGAAGACGATGGCAATGAAGATTGCCTGCTTGATGGTCAGCGCGCGGGAGCCGACCGAAGTACCCATGGCATTGGCAACATCGTTGGCGCCGACACCCCAGGCCATGAAGAAGCCGAAAAGACAGGCAAGGATCAGCAGGATGGAGCCGTACTCTGCAATCAGGGTCATATCTCTAATACTCTAAAACGGGTGCATGGGCTGGCGGCTTTCCGTCAGGGCGGAAAGTCCGTCATGGTGCTGCTGGCCGTTCGGTCGCTTCCTAGCGGGCCATCAGCAGTTCCAGGCGGTTACCGACGCGCTGGGCGCGGTCGGCGACATCACCAATCCATTCAATGATCTGGTACAGAAACATCACATCAACCGGTGGCCAGTCCTTCTCGAGCTTGAACAGCTGCGCACGCAGACCGATCTGCATGTTGTCGGTGTCATGCTCGATGCGGTCCAGTTCCTCGATCAGACGCTCGACCAGGGTGACCTCGCGGCCGGCAAATCCGGTTTCCAGCAGCTCGTCCAGCTCGTTCATGGCCTTCAGTGCCTGAGCCGCGGCATCGATCGAGCGTTGTACAAACGCGCGGAAGTCGGGGAACAGGCTTGGCGGAATCACCATACGGCGGCCGAACATCAGGCCGGCGATATCCTTGGCACGGTTGGCGACTTTGTCCTGTACACTGAGCAGCTCCAGCAGATCGGAGCGCGGTACGGGCAGGAACAGGCTCTTGGGCAGGTGAACACGGACATCCTTCTTCAGTTTGTCCGCTTCGCGTTCAAGCTGGGCCACCTGCTTTTGCAGGCGCTCTGCTTCGGTCCAGTCCTCGGCCTGCAGTGCGTCGATGAAGGGCAGCAACTGGGCCGCGCATTCGTGGGCCTTGGCAATGTGCTGCTGCATTGGGCCGATCGGTGAACGACCGAACAGAGTGAGGAACGGATTGTGTGGCATGACGCCTCCCGCTGGAATTGAGGCCGCAAAGTATAGGTGTTGAGCTTGCAGCCGTCATCAAATTGAAAACAATTGAACACTTTTCATCGTTGGCATCGACTGCCGACGGTGTTGCCGAGAATGTCCCATGGTCAAAGAAACCGAAATCAAGCTGCGCGCCAGTGCCGATGTCCTGGCAGCGCTGCGCGCCCATCCGTTGCTCAATGAGCGCCGTCAGGGCGACTGGCAAAGCGGCCCGCTGTACAACCAGTACTTTGATACAGCCAACCGTGATCTCGCCGCCGCCAGGGTGGCGCTGCGGTTGCGCCGCGATGGCGACACCTTTATCCAGACGCTCAAGAGCCGGGGACAAAGTGTCGCAGGTCTTTCCGAGCGCAACGAGTGGGACTGGTATCTCAAGAAAGGTGAGCTGGATCTGGGTCTGCTGGACGACAGCTGCTGGCCGGCCGAGTTGGCCGAGCTGGACAAGACCAGCCTGCAGCCGGTGTTTACCACCGATTTTCAGCGTACCCGCGCGCAGCTTTGCTGGGAGCGCGATGGCGAGAGGGTCGAGGTCGAGGCGGCGCTGGACGAAGGCGAGGTGCGAACCGACAGCGGCAGCGAGCCGATCAGCGAGCTGGAGCTGGAGGTGCGTCAGGGGCCGGCGGTTGCACTGCTGGAGCTGGCACATGCGCTGGCCCGCGAACTGCCTCTGATGCCATGTGATATCAGCAAGGCCGAGCGTGGTTATCGGCTGTTTGACGCGCGCAGTTTCAGTCTGCGGCTGGAGCCGCCGCGCTGGCAGGCGGATACCGTCGTCGACGAGGTTATCGCCGAGCTTTTCAGTCAGTTGCTGGGCCGCGTTCAGCGTCTGGCGGAACAGTATCGCCATGCCCGTCAGTGGAAGCTGTTCCGTGAGCTGACCGATGCGCTGGCACAACTGCGTGCGGCCTTTGCCGTGTTCGATCTTGCGTTGCCGCGCTCTGCTGCAAGCCCCTTTGTCGGCCCGCTGGATGCCCTGTTGGCCCTGTTTCAGCCGCTGGTACTGGCGGGCTGGGCCGATGATGCCGAAGGTGAAGCGGCTCGCCGTGCGGCGGAAGCCGAGTTTGATCGTCAGCTCGAGCAACCGGGCTGGGGCGCCCTGTTCGTTGAGCTGGCGCTCTGGCTGCAGCAACGCAGCTGGACGCAGGATCGCCCGCCGCGCGGTGATCGGGTGGCAGGCCTGGCGCTGGAGCGTTGGCTGCTGGCAGCGGTCGGTAAGGAAATCCAGGAGCTGCGTGTGCCGCACAATAACGACTCCGAGCATATGGCTAGCGAGTGGCTGGATCAACTGCCTCGGCTGGGCCGTCTGCACATGTTGCTGGCCCAGTTTCGGCAGTGGCTCGATGTATCCGAACCGGACCGCCTGTTCGGTGAGCTGAACAAGCTGCAGGCGCTGCTTGAACAGTATCCGCAGGTCGCTGACGAGCAGCGTGACCTGCTGTTGGCCGCGCTGCGCAAACAGGGTGTGCGCCTGCGCAGACTCAACGCCTGGCGTGAACTGAACAACTGACAGCTGGCTGAAAGGCGGCTGCCGGATCGCAGCCGTGAAACAAGCGAACGGACGGGTAGGGGAGCAGGGTATGAATAGGTTGGCGGATCTGGCAATACCGGGTACTGATCGGCCGCTGGATCTGGGTGATTTTCTTAACGCGCTGGTCGCGCAGGGGCGTATCAGTCAGGACAGCGCCGACCACCTGGTTACGCTGCGCCGGGCGGCCGTAGGTGATACCGCTAAGTTGCATCCGCTGGAATTTATCGCCGGTCAGAACGTCGATGACCTGGCGCGACCCGGAAAAAAGCTGGACCTGGACAGCCTCAGTCGCTGGCTGGCCAGCGAGAGCGACCAGCCCTGGTATCGCATTGATCCGCTGAAGATCAACGTGTCGGCGGTGACACCACTGATGTCCTTTGCGTTCGCCCAGCGTCACCGGATTCTGGCGGTGGAAGTGAATGATCGGGAGGTCACCATTGCCAGTGCCCAGCCCTTTGTCCAGAGCTGGGAAGACAACCTGCGGCATGTGCTCAAGCGCGATATCCGCCGGGTCATTGCCAATCCGGAAGACCTGCAGCGCTATTCGGTGGAGTTCTATCGACTCGCTCGCTCCGTGACCGGCGCCAATGCGACCGATCAGAAGGCCAGCGGTGTCGGCAACTTCGAGCAGCTGCTTAACCTGGGCAGCATGAGTCAGGAGCCGGACGCCAACGATGCCCATGTGGTCAACATCGTCGACTGGCTGTTCCAGTACGCCTTCGAGCAGCGTGCCAGCGATATTCATATCGAGCCGCGGCGCGATTCCGGTTGCGTGCGTCTGCGTATCGATGGCGTGCTGCACACCGTTTATCAATTTCCGATTCAGGTCACCATGGCGGTGGTCAGCCGGCTGAAAACCCTTGGCCGGATGAATGTGGCGGAGAAGCGCAAGCCGCAGGACGGCCGGATCAAGACCCGGGCGCCGAAGGGCAATGAAGTCGAGCTGCGGCTCTCGACCCTGCCGACCGCCTTTGGCGAAAAAATGGTGATGCGGATCTTCGATCCGGATGTGCTGCTGCGCAGTTTTGATCAGCTGGGCTTTTCCGCTGAGGATCAGCGCCGCTGGCAGCAGATGGTCAGCCAGCCCAACGGTATTGTGCTGGTCACCGGGCCGACCGGCTCCGGCAAGACCACCACTCTGTACACCACGCTCAAACAGCTGGCCACGCCGCAGGTCAACGTCTGCACCATCGAAGATCCCATCGAGATGGTTGAAGACAGCTTTAACCAGATGCAGGTGCAGCACAACATCGACCTCAACTTTGCCAGCGGCGTGCGCGCGCTGATGCGGCAGGACCCGGACATCATCATGGTGGGCGAGATTCGAGACCTGGAGACCGCCGAGATGGCGATTCAGGCCGCGTTGACCGGCCACCTGGTGTTGTCGACCCTGCACACCAACGACGCCCCCAGCGCGGTTAGCCGCTTGATTGAACTGGGCGTTGCGCCCTATCTGATCAAGGCTACAGTGCTGGGCGTGATGGCCCAGCGGCTGGTGCGCACGCTGTGCCCGCACTGCAAGGCCCCGACATCGGTGGACGAGGAGGCCTGGGCGGATCTGACCCAGCCGTGGAATGCACCGCTGCCGACCCGTTCGCACGCCGCTGCGGGCTGCCTGGAATGCCGGGAGACCGGCTATCGCGGCCGCGCGGGTGTGTATGAGCTGATGATGCTGAGCGATGGCATCAAGGCGCTGATACATAACGACACCGACATCGCGCAGCTGCGGCGTCAGGCCTACAAGGAAGGGATGCACAGTTTGCGCCTGTCCGGCGCGCAGAAGGTCGGCGCCGGGCTGACTACGATCGAGGAAGTGTTACGGGTGACGCCGAACAGTCAGCAAAGCTGATCTGGCGTTGACAGCGGATGCTCGGCGCTGTGCTGGCGATGCCTGCTAGAATGCGCGCTTTCGCTCACGTATCTCCGCGGGACTGCCCATGAACTACCGCCACAGTTATCACGCCGGCAATCATGCCGATGTCCTGAAACATGCGCTGCTGCGCCGCCTACTGGAGCTGATGCAGCGCAAGGAGACGCCGCTGTGCTGTTTCGATAGCCATGCGGGTACGGCGCTGTACGATCTGCAGGGCGAGGCCGCGGGCAAGACCGGCGAGTACGTCGACGGCATTGGCCGGCTTTGGCAGCGTGACGATCTGCCGCTGTGGCTGGCTGATTACCGCGACGCAGTCGCCCGCCACAACCCCGATGGCGCGCTGCGCTGGTATCCGGGTTCACCGCAGATCATGGCCGAACTGCTGCGCGAGCAGGACCGTATGATCGTCAGCGAGCTGCACCCGGAGGACGCGGAAACCCTGCGTGCACACTTCGCCGGACAGCCGGATATCGCGGTACATCAGCGCAACGGGTACGAATTGCCCAAAGCCTTTTTGCCGGTGCCGGAGAAACGCGCGCTCTGGTTGCTGGACCCACCGTTCGAGAAGACCGACGACCTGGAGCGCTGCGTTGCCGGTGTCGCGCAGGCGATCAGTCGCATGCGGCAAACGGTCATTGCGATCTGGTATCCGATCAAGGATCAGCGTCTGCTCAAGGACTTCTATCAGGGTATCGCGGACAGCGGCGCGCCCAAGGCGTTGCGAGTCGAGTTGAATGTGCGTCCGGTCGACAACCAGCTGGGCCTGAACGGTTCCGGCATGATGCTGATCAATCCGCCGTGGCCGATCTGGGAGGAGCTGGAACAGGTGCTGCCGTGGCTCAGCCGCGAACTGGCGCAGGCCGGTGGCGGCAGCTGGCGGATGGATTGGCTCGCCGGTGCCCCCTGAGGTCAGGGCGCAGCGGGATCGAATTGGGCAAGGGCACGGCATGCCGTGCCCGCCTGGATTACCTTTCGCTCAGGACTCCAGTTTAAAGGTCAGCCCGGCGTGTTCCTGCAGGCGTTTGATCAGTTTGTTGCCCATCGCCGGGGCGGTGGTCCAGATGCCGCCCTGGGTGTCGGTGGCGTCGCGTACCAGGCAGATCGCGCTTTCGGCGATCATGCGTGAGGTGGAGCCGTAGCCCGGGTCACGCTTGCCGGCCACGCTGGCTTTCAGGCTGCGGCCGTCGGCAGCTTCGCCGATAAACAGCACATCGTAGAAGCCGGTTTCGCGCTCTTCCTTGCTGGGGCCTTCGCCCGGTTTCGGCGCATCATCGCTGGCCAGTGACTTGTCGCCGGCAACCGCCTTGGCGATGGCTTCGCCCTGCTCGCCGGGACCGGTCAGCAGCATTTCGTCGTAGACGAAATCTTCGCCGTAGGCGTGGCCCAACAGCGCATTGGAGCGATGGACGTTACGGGTGTTGATGGCAGCCATGATGAACGGGGCTGCCCAGCTGCCCAGTGACTCGTCGTACTCGGGCTTCATTGCCGGGGGCTGCGCCGGGCCAGTAAAGCCGGGTGTCAGGGCAAACGGGTTGGCCAACAGCTTGAATATCTCGGGGTTGGCCTTGGCCGCTGCCATGGTTGCCTTCAGGCTGGCGGCGGTACCGCCGGAGAAGGTGCCCTTCATCTTGCGTACCCGACCCTTGACGCGCGGCAGCGCACAGCCGAGTTGCTCCTTCGCGGCCTGCTGCAGGAAGTAGACCCCCAGATCAAAGGGAATGGAGTCGAAACCGCAGGAGAAGACGATACGTGCGCCGCTATGCTTCGCCGTCTCGCCGTGGGCGTCGATCATCTGTCGCATCCAGGCCGGCTCGCCGCACAGGTCCACGTAATCGGTGCCGGTTTCCGCGCAGATGCGTACCAGTTCCGGACCATAGAGCTGGTACGGGCCAACGGTGGTCAGCACGACTTTGGTGCGCTCAACCATCGCTTTCAGGCTCGCCAGGTCCTCGGTATCGGCAACGACCAGCGGCGTGCTGGACGGCGCGCCGATTTCATCGCGTACGGCTTCCAGCTTGCTCTGGCTGCGGCCGGCCATGGCCCAGCGCAGGTTGCTGTCGTTGCCGTACTCCTGGCACAGATACTCGGCTACCAGGCGGCCGGTATAGCCGGTCGCGCCGTAAACGATGACGTCGAACTCACGGGTGTTGCTCATCAAAGGGTCCTCATGGTTTGCAGGGTCGGGTGCGCAGTCGATCTGAACTTGCCGTGTCTGAGCCAGTCCCAAATGCTGAGGGCTCTGCCGACGCTGGCATTGAGTCTGGCACAGATCGGGCGTTCGTCGAGCGTTGTTGCTGCTCAGCGTCGCCTGCCTGCCAGGCAGAGTAAATGCGCCGAAGCGGATTTCGGCAGGGCGAATGATCACGAATAAACCGGACCGATGACGCGACTGGCCCCCGGCGCCTATAGTAGTGGAGCCGTTGGCGACGCCGAGCGGTACCAGCAAACAGGTCAAGGAGATCGAAATGGCAGCAGAAAAGACAACCCAACCCGCAGCCAAAGACGCCGAACTTGCGGCCAGCAAAGCGGCTGTCGGGGAGGCCTACGAGAAGCTGCTGGAGGCGCGAGATCACTTCAAGGCGGCGGCCCAGGCAGCCGGCATGGATGTCAGGCAGGATGCGCTCGAGCAATTGCTCAAGGGCCGGGAAAAGGCCGAGGCGCTCGGTGATCAGGCAACCAGCTATGTGCGTGAAAAGCCGCTGGCGACCCTGGGTATCGCATTCGCAGCCGGATTCGTGCTGGCTCAGCTGTTTTCGCGCAAATGAGCGACGAGCGTGAATCGCCGCAGGAATCTGATGAGCAACAAGCCGACTCCCGTTCAGCCGCGCAGGATGCCGACACGCTCAAGGCGGTAAGCGAGCTGGTAGACCACACTGCGGCCTGGTTGCGCCAGTTGAGTGCTGCGGGTGGTGAACTGGCTACCCTGCTGCGCCTTGAGTGGCAGCTGACGCTGGGCGATGCCCGGCGGATGCTGCTGCTCTCGCTGCTGCTTGTGCCGCTAGTGCTGTTCACCTGGCTGCTGTTCAGTCTGCTGCTGGGCTGGCTGATCTGGCAGTCGAGTGGCCAGGTTGCCGTCGCGCTGCTGTGCGTGCTGGCGCTGCATGTGCTCGGAATCGCGCTGTTGCTGCGGCAACTTAAGCGTTACCGGGAGTCGCTCGGCTTTCGCCGCACCCAAGCCCACCTGAAACGCCTGATGCAGGGAGACGCACATGAAGCGAGCACAGCTGATAGCCGAGATTGAGCAACTGGACCACCAGCTGGCGTTGCGCATCGATATTGTTCACTTGAGCGGTGCGCTGGTGCAGCATCAGCTGGGCAGGATTCCCCCGGCGCTGCTGGTTGGCAGCGGTGCGCTGGCCGGGGCACTGAGCCAGCGTCTGGGTGCCGGGCGTTCACGCTCGCTCGGGATGCTCGGTGTTCGCTTGTTGCCGATGGCCGAGAGCCTGTTGCGCATGGTTCGGCAGTTGTGGAGCCCGCTGTGAGCGATCACAGCGAGATATCCGGGCAGGGCGAATCCGGTCAGTCCAGTGAGCTGCCACGCGGTGATCAGTCCAGCCGGCAGGTATTGATCTGGCTGCTGGCACTGGCCTGTCTCTATACCCTGTATTTTGCCAAGACGTTGTTGCTGCCGGTGGTGGTGGCCGCGCTGTTTGCATTGCTGCTGAGTCCGCTGGTTGCCCTGTTCAAGCGCTTCCATGTGCCGCGTACCTTTTCTGCCCTGCTGTTGCTGACGGCGATCGGCGGGCCTTTTACCCTGCTGGGTACGCAGCTGGCCGAGCCGGCGGAGAAATGGATCAAGCGCCTGCCCGAGCTGTCGGCGCAGTTGTCGCAGGAGCTGGACGCCTTTGGTCGGCGGCTGGCGCCGACGCAGGCACCAGCGCCTCAGGAAGCGGAGGAATCTGATGGGCTCCGCCTGTTTGGCTGGTTCCGGGAGGAGAAGGCTGCTCCTGCGCCGGCTTCTGCGTCCGCTTCCGGTAACGATCCGGCATTGTCGGACCGGGTAATGCAGGGCGGTATGGAGGTGATGGTCAAGGCGCTGGGGGCCACGCCTGCGGTCCTTGCGCAGTTTTTCACCTTTCTGGTGCTGGTGCTGTTCATGCTGATCTTCGGTCCGTCACTCTACAGCACCTTTATCCGGGTGCTGCCGCAGGTCCGTGACAAGCACGCGGCTACCGAGTTGCTGGAGCAGGTTCAGCGTGAGCTGTCGCGCTACATCCTGACCGTCAGTCTGATCAACACACTGCTGGGAGCTGTTACCGCCGGGGTCCTCATGCTGATGGGTGTAGAGGACGCGCTGCTTTGGGGGGTGATGGTCGGCTTGCTCAATTTTGCGCCCTATGTCGGCCCGGTCATCGGCATGCTGGTGCTCTGTCTGGCCGGTGTGTTGCAGTACGGCCCAAGCCTGGGGGCGTTGTTGCCCGCGCTGGTGTTCTTCTGCATCAATTTGGTTGAGGCGCAGTTTATTACCCCAACCGTGCTGGGGCAGCGGATGCGGCTGCATCCGCTGGTGCTGATGCTGTGGCTCATTCTGTGGGGCTGGTTGTGGGGTGTAGTCGGCGTGCTTATCGCTGTGCCGTTGCTGGTCTGCCTGAAGCTGGCCGCCGACCGCCTTAACCTGCTGCCGCATTGGGTGAAACTGATCGAAAGCCCGATCTGAGGTTCAGGCGGGCGTGGGTGCGCGGCGTACCATCAGTACCGCGCTGATGATCAGCAGCCCGCCAATCAGCATGCGCAGGGTGGGCTGCTCGGCGAACAGCCACCAGGCAATCAGAATGCCGTATACCGGTTCCAGCGCGAAGAACAGCGAGGCAGTGCGCGCGTTCAGCACGCGCAGGCTGGAGACAAACAGCACCTGCGCCAGCCCGGTGCAGAATACGCCCAGCAAGCCGATCCACAGCCAGTCCAGTGCCGGCATCTGCGCCAGTGCCAGGGTGCCGGTGGGCAGTGCGATCAGCGCTACTACCAGACTTTGCCAGCAGGCAATCTGTACCGGGTGCAGGCGCCCGCTGGTCAACCGGTTGCCGACCGATACGGCGGCGAAGCAGAAGCCGGAGAGGATCGCCCACAGCAAGCCTTCGGTGTTGTCGGCCTGCAGGCTGAACTCGGCGGGGATCAGCAGCAGCCCGGCGCAGACCAGTCCTACCTTGACCAGATCCTGTCGGCTTGGGTGTTCGCGCCAGAACACCGCCTCCAGCAGCACCACGAACGCCGGGAAGCTGGCAAAGCCGAGTGTGGCGATGCCGACGCCGGACAGCTTGATGGCATGAAAGAAGGTCAGCCAGTGGATCGCCAGAAATACACCGCACAGCACCAGGCTGGCCAGGTGACGGCGTGTCAGCTGGCGGACCAGCGGCAAACTGCCCAGTTGAGCGAAGATCACCAGCGCAACCACAGCAAACAGCGCTCTGCCAAGCACGATTGCGTCCGGAGTGGTACTGGCCAGCTTGCCGAACACCCCGGTCAGGCCGAACAGCAAGGCGGCAACGTGCATGAAAAGCAGGGCGCGATTGTGTGTCAGGTTGGTCATGGCGGTCTCAAACACGGGTAACAGGGCGCGATGGTAGCGTGCCCGCCCATACGCTGCTGTTGCGGGGCTGTTGAAATTTGTCGTGCTAGTGCTGCTTGCGCAGGCTGCTGGGTGACTGCTGCCAGTGTTTGCGGAAGGCCTGGGTAAAGGCGCTCTGGCTGCCATAGCCGCAACGCGCAGCAATTTCACTGACGGGCAGGCGGCTGTGCTCAAGCAACTGGCGTGCGCGTAGCAGGCGTCGACGACGCAGGTACTCCAGCGGTGTGCAGCCCAGATCCTGCAGGCACCAGTGATTGAAGCGCGAGGACGACAGGCCACTCAGACGTGCCAGGTCGGCCACCTCAAGCGGATACGCCATGTGAGCCTCGATGAACGCATTGAGCTTTTCCAGTGGCAGGCGCCGGGCTGGTGCCGGCTGGCCCAGCAGGGAACCGAGCAACAGGGCGGCACTTTGCTCGGCCAGCCAGGGTTGCTGGTCAATCAGGCCGGCCAGGCTGCTGACCAGCCGGGTCTGGGCTGGCGTCAACGGGCTCAGGCGGCTGTGCTCGAGCAGCTGAAGCTGGCTGTCACGTTGCGGTTCCAGCCCGGGTAGCGGCGCATCAGGATCGACGTCGAGGACCAGGCAGCGGCCCTGATCAGGGCTGAAGAACGCGTGACGGTCGCTGGCGGCGATGATCGCTACGCGGCCGGCCTGCACCGGACCACCATCGTTGTTGAAGGCCAACTCAAGGGTGCCTTGCAGCCCAAACACCAGTTGTGCCTGTTCTTCATGGGTGTGCGCGGCAGCGTCACCGGAGTAGTGATGAATATCAAGGCGGGTCGTCGACATCGGGCTATTCTATGCAAGCGTGGGCTGCTTGCACAGCGGTCGGCGACAGGGGCACGGAAGCTGCCATGGTTGATATCACAATGGTATCATTTGAGTTCGCTTCACTCTTTGCCCGGATGACCGATTTGAATAACGAGACTCATGGCCTGCGTTCCTGGCTGGAGCGTCTGAACCGCGCCGAGCTGCCGGCCATGGCCGTGGTAGTTCACGATCTGCTGCGGTTGTCGCAGTCTGAAACCGCCTCGGTCGCCCAATTGACCGAGGTGCTGATGCGCGATGCAGCGTTGGCCTCCAAGGTGCTGCGTGTCAGCAACAGTGTCTATTGCAACCCCGGCCGCGAGGTGATCAAGACGCTCTCACGCGCGGTTGTGGTGGTGGGCTTTGATCAGGTGCGGATGATCGGTCTGTCGGTCAGCCTGCTGGATGGTCTGTTGAAAAACTCCCCACGTGAACAGCTACAGGCGTTGCTTGCTCGCTCCTTCCACGGAGCTGTGCAGGCGCGCAACATGGCGCAGTATCTGAACCAGCGCCAGCAGGAAGAGGTGTTTATCGCCACCTTGCTGAGCCATATCGGTGAACTGGCGTTCTGGAGCCATGCGGGCAAGACCGCCGACCGTCTGGTTGCCAGCCTCAATGAGCCGGGAGTAGACCCGGACAAGGTGCTCAAGCGTGAAATCGGCGTGACCTTCGACCAGTTGACCGTCGGCCTGCTGAAGACCTGGAATATGGGTGAGATCGGTCAGCTGATCCAGGCCAGTCGCAACAGCGACGGACCCGCCGCCCGCGCGGTGGCTCTGGGCAGCACACTGGCCGAGCGGGTAGCCGGCAAGGGCTGGACCCATGAGTCGGTTCAGGCGCTGATTGAGCCGGTTGCCGAGTTGATCGGTACCGATGCCGAGCATGCCTGGCAGCAACTGGTGGGCAGTGGGCAGGAGGCGGTGCGCATCGCCGGCAACTGCTCCAACGCCGATCTGCAGCAATGGATTCCGCGCGCGGATGATCTGCCTCTAGATCTGTCCGCCTTGTTGCAGATGGAGGTGGTACCCGGGCGGCCTTCGGTCGATGAAGTACCGGCAGAGCGCAAACCCGAGGTGGAGGCGGACCCGCTGCTGCAGCCCAATCTGGAAATGCTCAAGCTGTCGGTTGACCATCTCAAGCTGATGGCCCGTGCGCCGATGGATGTGGACACCATTTTGCACACCGTCATGCAGGGTTTGCATCGTGGCGCCGGGATTGAGCGTATTGCCCTGATGGTGCTGGCGGAGCAGCAGACCCAGTTCAGGGTACGTACGGCCATCGGCAAGGGCACGCAGCGCTGGCGGGAAACCTTTGTTCTGCCCTGTAGCGATGGGTCGAAGCATATTTTCGGTCATGCACTGGCACAGCGCGACTGCCTCTGGCTCGGCGGTCCGAAGAGTCAGGAGCTGCAATCACTGGTAACCCCGGCGGTGGTCGAACTGGTGGGTAGCGGTCCGTTTGCGATCGCGCCCGTTATCGCCGGCAGCCGCCGGGTGGGTGTGCTCTATGGCGATATGCGGCTGTCGGGTCGAGAGCTGAGTGCCAGTCAGCTGGCGGCCTTCAAGCGCGTCGCCGAGCTGACCGGGCTTTGCCTGCAGCGGCTCAGTCAGCGCTGAGCCGTTTGTTCAACCCGGAAGACACACTCCGGTGCCGCCCAGACCGCAGTAGCCGCCGGGGTTCTTGGCCAGATACTGCTGGTGGTAGTCCTCGGCGTAGTAGAAGGTTGGCGCGGGCAGGATCTCGGTAGTGATCTCGCCCAGGCCGGCCTCCTGCAGCGCATTGGCATAGTTGGCCTTGCTGGCCTCGGCGATGGCGCGCTGGGCCATGTCGCTGACGTAGATACCGGATCGGTATTGGGTGCCCTGGTCATTGCCCTGGCGCATGCCCTGGGTCGGGTTGTGCGATTCCCAGAACACCTTGAGCAGGTGCTGCAGTGACACCGCCTCCGGATCGAACACCACCAGCACCACCTCGTTATGGCCGGTCATGCCGGAGCAGACTTCCTCGTAGGTCGGGTTGGGCGTCAGGCCGCCGGCGTAGCCGACTGCAGTGCTGTATACGCCGGGCACCTGCCAGAAGCGTCGCTCGGCACCCCAGAAGCAGCCAAGGCCGACGATCAGCGTCTGCATCTGCTCGGGGAAGGGGGGATGCAGTGGCGTACCCAGGACGCTATGGGTGGTCTGGCTGGTCTGAATCGGAGTGTCGCGACCGGGTAAGGCCTCTTCGGCCGTGGGCAGACGCAGCTTGTGTTCAGGTAGGCGTTGGAAGAACATTTTTCGGCTCCTTCAGCGCTGCAGTTCGCCGCGCTGTTCCAGCAGGTCACGCACCAGATACAGGGCAGCCAGAGCGCGGCCTTCGGTAAAGTTGCTGCGGGCATTCAGTTCGCTAAGTTCGTACAGATCGACCTGGTCCACCCGGATCGGCTCCGGCTCGTCGCCCGGCAGGCGTTTTTCGTACAGGTTGCGGGCCAGCACTACCGCGATCTTCTGGCTCATGTAACCCGGCGAGAGCGACAAATGGGTCAGAAATTCCAGTTGTTCTGCACCAAAACCGGCCTCTTCCATCAGTTCGCGGTTGGCGGCCTCCAGCACGTCCTCGCCCGGTTCAACCAGCCCCTTTGGTAGTGACAGCTGATAGTCGTCCGTGCCGCCGCAATATTCCTCGATCAGCACCGCGGTGCGGTTGTCGCGCAGGGCAACCACCATGACGGCACCGTAACCCTGACCCTTGTTGACCAGCCGTTCATAGGTCCGCTCCACCCCGTTGCTGAAGCGCAACTGGACTTGCTCAACGGTAAACAGGCGGCTCTTGGCGACAATCTTTGCTTCCAGCGTTTCCGGCTTCTGCGGCATGGGGGCTCCGTGGTGATCGACCGATTGCGTGGGACGTGCTGAGCATCGCCGCCTGAGCTCTGGTGTTCAGGGTGGGTTGAGTCAACCAGCGCGTCCGCTGGTATCATAGCCGCACCTCAAGCCCAAGCCCAACCGCCAATGCTCAACTGGAATGCAATTGATACCGTGCTGCTCGATATGGACGGCACACTGCTCGATCTGCACTTTGATAACCACTTCTGGCTGGAGCACATGCCGGCCTGCTATGCCCGTCATCACGGCCAGTCGATTGAATGGGCCAAGACGGAATTGTACGCCATGATGAATGCCATTCAGGGCCAGCTGGACTGGTACTGTCTGGACTACTGGACCCGTGAGCTGGGGCTGCCGATTGTCGAATTGAAGCGCGAGATTGCGCATCTCATCAGCCTGCGTCCGGACGCCGACACCTTCCTGCGGGCACTGCAACGCAGTGGCCGGCAGGTGGTGCTGATCACCAACGCTCATCGGGATTCACTGTCGCTGAAGATGGAGCGGGTGGAGTTGCGTACCTGGTTTCAGCGGCTGATCAGCTCCCACGATTACGGCTACCCCAAGGAAACTCAGGCGTTCTGGCACGCCCTGCAGGCCGACCTGCCGTTCGACCCCGAGCGTACGCTGTTTATCGACGACAGCCTCAGTGTGCTGCGTTCAGCGCGCGAATATGGCATTGCCCACCTGCTGGCCGTGCGCGAGCCCGACAGCCGAGGCGCACGACGCTATACCGAGGAGTTTGAGGCGGTGGAGGATTACGCGGAGCTGGCTGCCGCCATCACCCGCGCCAGCGCGGGCTGAGTCGGCAGCTCCAAGCCGCAAGCTTCAAGACGACCCTGTGAGGCGTCGTGTCGCGCGGGTTTTCTTTTGACTGCGCATTGCAGCAAATAGCGCTTGGAGACAGTTGATGGCCGCGGCGCCGAACCCATCCTAATTTGGCTTGTGGCTTGTGGCTTGTGGCTTGTGGCTTGTGTCTTGCCCTAGCCCTTCCCCTTGGTGCGCGTCTGGTTGGGTCGGGCGGTTTTCTCGATGTAGTCAATGATCAGGCCGGCGACGTCCTTGCCGGTGGTGGTCTCGATGCCTTCCAGACCTGGGGAGGAGTTCACTTCCATGACTACAGGGCCGTGGTTGGAACGCAGGATGTCGACCCCGGCCACGCTCAGGCCCATGACCTTGGCGGCCCGTACGGCGGTCATCCGCTCTTCCGGGGTGATCTTGATCAGGCTGGCGCTGCCACCGCGGTGCAGGTTGGAACGGAATTCGCCGGGCTTGGCCTGGCGCTTCATGGCGGCGATCACCTTGTCGCCTACTACCAGGCAGCGAATGTCGGCGCCGCCGGCTTCGCGAATGTATTCCTGCACCATGATGTTGGCTTTCAGGCCCATAAAGGCTTCGAGCACCGACTCGGCGGCCTTTTCGGTTTCACACAGCACCACACCGATACCCTGGGTGCCTTCCAGCAGTTTGATTACCAGCGGCGCGCCGCCAACCATGCTGATCAGGTCCGGAATGTCGTCTGGGGAGTGGGCGAAGCCGGTTACCGGCAGGCCCACGCCCTTGCGGGCCAGCAGTTGCAGCGAGCGCAGTTTGTCGCGCGAGCGGCTGATGGCTACCGACTCGTTGAGCGGGAACACGCCCATCATCTCGAACTGGCGCAGTACTGCAGTGCCGTAGAAGGTGATAGAGGCGCCGATACGCGGAATCACCGCGTCGAAGCCTTCCAGCTCTTCGCCCTTGTAGTGAATCGACGGCTTGTGGCTGGCGATGTTCATGTAGGCGCGCAGGGTGTCGATTACCCGCACCTCGTGGCCACGTTCTGTCGCCGCCTCGATTAACCGGCGGGTGGAGTACAAATTGGCGTTACGCGACAGAATCGCAATCTTCATTCTGGGTCCCTTGACGCTGCAATGCGCTGTAGTGGGGGTATGTAAGGGTATGGTCTATCAGCGAGGCGTTTCGAGCAGGGGCTTTTCCTGCACGAAACGGAGTCCCGGATTGATTACCAGCTGGGCATCCTGCATCGCCGTGCAGCCGATCAGCATGCGATAGCGCATGGCTTTTCGGCAGGTCAGGGTTATCTCAACGTCCCAGCGTCGATCACCCAGTACCATCGGTGTGCGGATGACGTGACGCTCCTGCATCTGACCGTTGGAACTCTTGATTCGTTTCAAGTCGACCAGGCGGGCTTCACAGCTCCGGGTGTATTGACGGGTACGGCTACCAATGTGCGCATCAAAGCGAACCCAGGTCTGGTCGTCACGCTCGAAGGTGCGGATGTTACTGGCATGCAGGGCAGAGGTTTTGGCGCCGCTGTCGATCTTGGCGATCATCTGGCTTATGCCGAGTTCGGGCAGCGCGACCCACTCTCGCAGGCCGATCACGCTCAGATGATCAAAGGTTTTCACAGCGGTATCTCCAGGCCCGGGGCCATTGGGCGCGCATCATGCTGCAAGTCTCCGGTTTCGACAAGCCTGTTATAGTGCGCCTGCGAGAGGAGTACAAACCCGATGCAGCAAGAAGGCAAAGTCCGCCTGGATAAATGGCTCTGGGCGGCCCGTTTTTTCAAGACCCGTTCGCTGGCCAAGGCGGCCATCGAAGGCGGGAAGGTGCAGTGCGCAGGCGAGCGCTGCAAGGCCAGCAAGGAGATCCGTGTCGGCGATGTGTTGAGCATTCGTCAGGGGCTGGATCAGAAGACGGTAGAGGTGCTGGTGCTGTCCGAGCAGCGCCGTGGCGCGCCTGAAGCGCAGTTGCTCTATCGCGAGAGCGAGGGCAGCATTGCCGCACGCGAGGCGGCAGCGGCGCAACGCAAGGCGCTGGGCGCCGGCGGGCAGATCAGTGACGGCCGGCCGAGCAAGAAGCAGCGCCGGCAGATCTTCCGTTTTCGCGATGAACGTAATACACCGGCCGAGGACTGATTGGGTATAATCGCGCCTTTTGAAGGTGCATCATGGCCGCTCAGGACATTACCCAACGCTTTCTGTTTGAAAACGCCGACGTGCGCGGCGAGCTGGTGTCCGCCGATCAGAGCTACCGCGAAATCCTCGCCAAGCACCCCTATCCGCAGCCGGTTCAGGCGCTGCTGGGTGAAATGCTGGCAGCTGCGGTGCTGCTCTCGACCACCATCAAATTCGACGGGCTGCTGATTCTGCAGGCCCGTTCCAGCGGTCCGCTGTCGACCCTGATGGTCGAGTGTTCCAGCAAACAGGGGGTGCGCGGCATCGCCCGGTATGCCGACGATCTCAGCGGTGAAACCCTCGGTGAGTTGATGCCCGACGGCGTGCTGGCGATCACCATCGATCCGGACAGGGGGCAGCGCTACCAGGGCATCGTGTCGCTGGAAGGCGGCTCGCTGGCCGAATCGCTGGGCAGCTACTTCGCCAACTCCGAGCAGCTGCCGACCCGTTTCCGGCTGCATGCCGATGGTCGCGTAGCCCGCGGCTTCCTGCTGCAGGCGCTGCCGGCCGACCGTCAGAAGGACGAGCAGGAGCGCGCCGATACCTGGGCACACCTGAACGTGCTGGCCGATACCATTACCGCCGAAGAGCTGATTGGTCTGGATAACGAAACCCTGCTGCATCGCCTCTATCACCAGGAAGAGGTGCGACTGTTTGACGCGCAGCCGGTGCATTTCGAATGCAGCTGCTCGATGGAGCGTTCCGGCAATGCGCTGGTCAGCCTCGGGCAGGACGATGTCCTCGCGCTGCTAGAAGAACAGGGCGGTGAGATCACGGTCGACTGTCAGTTCTGCAATAGCCGTTACCGTTTTGATGAGCCCGCGGTGCAGGCGCTTTTTGCCGCTGCAGCCGAGCACGCGAAGGGTTTGCATTAAACGACAACGGCGCGGGCTTAGCGACTTTGTCTTTTTTTTGGCATAATGGCGCGCCTGCGCGCTGAGTCCGCGCTGAGTCAATGGACGAAAACCAACCTGAACCCCCACGGACTTAGGCCGAATCGGTCGGTCTTTAGATAGATACATTCGGTCAAAGTCGAAGAGGACCCTGTTTGATGACGCAAGCTACCAATACCGTGTACACCGACCTGAGCGTGGCACACCTGATCGAGCTGGCCATTCAGCGCAACGAAGGCCAACTGGCAGATACTGGCGCTCTGGTAGTCAAGACCGGTGCACGTACCGGCCGCTCGCCGATGGACCGTTTTATCGTTGACGAGCCGTCCACCAGCTCTGCGATTGCCTGGGGCGCGGTAAACCGTCCGTTCCCGGCTGACAAGTTTGACGCCCTGTGGGCCCGCGTTGCCGACTATCTGGGCGCGCGCGAAAGCTTCGTATCCCACGTCCACGTTGGTGCCGATCCGGCCCACTACCTGCCGGTCGTGATGGAAACCGAGACGGCATGGCACAACGTGTTCGGTCGCACCCTGTTCATCAATCCGGAAGCCTACAACCCGGCTTCTCGCGACGAGTGGCAGATCATGAACGCCCCGTACTTCGTCTGCGAGCCTGAGCGTGACGGTACCAACAGCGAAGGCTGCGTGATCATCAACTTCGCCCAGCGCAAGGTCCTGCTGGCCGGCATGCAATACGCCGGTGAAATGAAGAAAGCCATGTTCTCCGTGCAGAACTTCCTGTTGCCGGCCAAGGACGTGCTGCCGATGCACTGTGCCGCCAACGTCGGCGACAACGGTGACACCACCCTGTTCTTCGGTCTGTCCGGCACCGGCAAGACCACCCTGTCTGCCGACGAGTCCCGTAACCTGATCGGTGACGACGAGCACGGCTGGGCAGAAGGCTCCGTGTTCAACATCGAAGGTGGCTGCTACGCCAAGTGCATCGACCTGTCGCAGAAGAACGAGCCGGTCATCTGGAATGCCATCAAGTTCGGCTCCATCGTCGAGAACGTGGTTATCGACCCGGTTACCCGTCATGCCGACTACACCGATGTCAGTCTGACCCAGAACACCCGTGCCGCCTACCCGCTGGAGCACGTCGAGAAGCGCGTTGTTGCCAATATGGCCGGTGAGCCGAACGCGATCATCTTCCTGACCTGTGACCTGACTGGTGTGCTGCCGCCGGTGTCCATCCTGAACAACGAGCAGGCCGCCTACCACTTCCTGTCCGGTTACACCGCGCTGGTCGGTTCGACCGAAATGGGTTCGGGCGGCGGTATCAAGTCGACCTTCTCTACCTGCTTCGGTGCGCCGTTCTTCCCGCGTCCTGCCGGCGAGTACGCCGAGCTGCTGATCAAGCGCATCAATGCGTTCGGCAGCAAGGTCTACCTGGTCAACACCGGCTGGACCGGTGGCCCGTACGGTACCGGCAGCCGCTTCAGTATCCCGACTACCCGCGCGATCATTGCGGCAATTCAGTCTGGCGCGCTGGTCGGTGTCGAGACCGAGCACCTGCCGGTTATCAATCTGGACGTTCCGGTTGCTGTGCCTGGCGTTGAAACCAAGCTCTTGAACCCGCGTAACACCTGGGCGAGCAGTGCAGACTACGACAAGGCGGCGCAGGATCTGGCCAAGCTGTTCGTCGACAACTTCACCAAGTTCGATGTGTCTGACGCCATCGTCGCTGCGGGTCCACAGCTGGGCTAAGCCGCAGACAAGCCGCGTTAACGAAACCCGCCCGATGGCGGGTTTCGTGTTTTCAGGGTTGCCGTTTGGCGATGTGCGATGCAGGTTCGCCAATGTCGCGTCTGCGTCCGGGCCGGTGCCTTTGCGGCGCGAAAACATGGCAGATGTACACCCCTCCCGGTGGTGACCATACGGAAGGGGGATCGATTGCCACGGCTTTCGATAGAACATTGAAATAAAAGAGATAAAAAGGGTTGACACTCCTGCGCTGGTCGGTAAAATGGCGCGCCTCAGCAGGGGATATGTGTTACCAACCACTGCCGCTGTTGAGATGTTTCAAGGCCGGTCCGCGATAGCTCAGTCGGTAGAGCAAATGACTGTTAATCATTGGGTCCCTGGTTCGAGTCCAGGTCGCGGAGCCAACTTGAGATAAACGGGGTATAGCGCAGCCTGGTAGCGCGCCTGCTTTGGGAGCAGGATGTCGAGAGTTCGAATCCCTCTACCCCGACCAGTTTTTTTGAGCATGGGTCGTTAGCTCAGTTGGTAGAGCAGTTGGCTTTTAACCAATTGGTCGTAGGTTCGAATCCTACACGACCCACCACTCAAAACCTTCCTCGTAGTATCTTTCCTTTCTATCTGAATCAGTTCTCCTGGCCTGCCTTGTGCGGGTTTTTTGCGTTTCTGGCTGGCGTCTGGGTATGCCATGGCTGCGTCTGTAGTCTCGTTTGTTAACAAGCGTGTGCCCCGGCATCCACCTCGAGCGCGCCGTTTAAGCATGGAAAGACAAGTAGCGCGGTTAGTTCCTGCATTGCGCTGCCACTGAATCCGCTTTTCGCCTTCGCGGCGAGCCAAGGGGGGCCGCTTGCCCGGCCCCCCTTGGCGATCCCCCCGGGCACCCGGCTACGCGGCCCTTCGGGTTCGCTGCGTTGCTCTGGCCGACGGGGAGTCGCAGAACTCGGGGCTGCGCCCCTCAAACATGCTGCGACTCTTTTTCCCGCCGGCCCTGCGCTACTCGCCCGCGTAAACGGGACGAACCCCGGTGCCCACTCCATCATTCGGCTATTTGGTTAACGGCTTTGGTCTCTTGCCTGTCGCGCCACCCAGTCGATAGTTCGCGACGCACCAAAACAAAACCCCGCACGTGGCGGGGTTTGTTGGTGGCCTCAGAGGCGCTCAGTGCAGCTTCAGGCGCGGTTCGGTCGATCGGCCGAACTGGTCGCTCAACATCAGCATCAACGTGCGTGGAACGCCGTAGAGGGCCATCTGGTGCATGCGATAGAGCGACACGTAGAAGATCCTTGCCAGGCGCCCCTCCAGCATCACGTTACCGGTCAGGTTGCCCATCAGGTTGCCGACGGCGCTGAAGCTCGACAGCGAGATCAGCGAGCCGTAGTCGCGGTAGGTGTATTCGCTCTGCGGCTTGCCTTCCAGCAGGCGGCAGAGGTTTTTTGCCAGCAGGCTGGCCTGCTGGTGGGCTGCCTGCGCGCGTGGTGGAACAAACTTGCCGGGCTCGTCAGTGGGGCAGGCCGCGCAGTCGCCGAAGGCATAGATGCGCTCTTCGCCGTTGACCTTGAGGGTGCGGTCCACTTCCAGCTGGTTGATCCGGTTGGTCGGCATGCCGAGGGTTGCCAGAAATGCCGGCGCACGAATGCCGGCAGCCCAGACCTTCAGGCTGGCGGGAATCTCTTCGCCGTTACCGAGTACCAGTCGGTCTGCCTTGACCTCCTTGACCGGTGAGCCGGTGTGCAGGTGCACGCCGAGGTCGCGCAGGATTTCGGTCACCGGGCCGCTGATGCGTTCCGGCAGTGCCGGCAGCAGGCGCGGGCTGGCCTCGATGATGTTGATATTGAGGTCTTCCGGGCTGATCCGGTTGAAGCCGTAGGCCCGCAGCATCTGCGCTGCGTGGTGCAGTTCCGCAGACAGTTCAACCCCGGTGGCCCCGGCGCCAATGATGGCAACGTTGATGGGCTCTCGGGTGGTGCCACGTTCGCTTGCCTGCGCTTTCATGTACTGATTGAGCAGGCTGCGATGAAAGCGCTCGGCCTGGGCGCGGGTGTCGAGGAACAGGCAGTGCTCGGCTGCACCCGGGGTATTGAAGTCATTGGTGGTGCTGCCGACGGAGATCACCAGGTAGTCGTAGTCCAGCTCGCGTGGGGCGATCAGCTCGTCGCCGTTCTCGTCATGGATGGCGGCCAGCTGGATGGTCCGACGCTCGCGATCCAGACTCGTCATGGCGCCCAACTGAAAGTTGAAGTGGTTCCACTTGCCCTGGGCGACGTAATTCAGCTCATCTTCGGTCGAATTGAGCGAGCCGGCGGCGACTTCGTGCAGCAGCGGCTTCCAGATGTGGGTCATGTTGGCGTCGACCAGGGTAATTCTGGCCTTGCCCTTGCGGCCCAGTTTGCGCCCCAGTCGGGTGGCTAGCTCAAGCCCGCCGGCGCCGCCGCCGACAACGACAATGCGCGGTGGTACTGCGGGAGATGCGTTGGAGTCTGACATCTTGGTTTCTCACGGATAATGGAAACGGGCGTCAGTCAACGGCCGAAAGCGGGCACGCTGGGCGTCAGGGCTGGAGTGGCGGGCAGTGACCGGTTGGCCGAATGATCAGGCAACCGCAAACTGGGCCAGCAGGCGTGACAGCAGGCCCAGACCAATGACCGAGCCCGCCACCAGGGCGATCAGGATCCATACGCGAAAAGGGCGGCGCTCGACCCGGTGAACCGGGGAGGACAGGTATTCGTCAACGCGCTTCTGGTCTTCGGGGTGGAGTCGGCTGGGCATTGGGATGGCCTTCTTGTGTCGTTGCAGTACGTTGCTGCGGCTAAGGCTTGACTGACTTTGCGGTCATTCTAGACCCTTGCCGGGGTGATTGCATTACTCCTTTGGATCAGCCTGCTATCATCGCTGCCACCGGCTCTGGAGGTCGCCATGCTGTCCGATGCACTACTGACACCCCTGCAGTTGACGCTTTGTCTGCTGATTTACGGCGCGGCCACGCTGTGGGCGCTGGCGCGGGTCAGCTGGGTTGAGCTGATCGCCGACAGCCGTCGTCAGCATCTGTTTTACGGCAGCGCGTTTGCGTTGGCCGTACTCTGGCTGGTTCGCCGCGAGTTCGATAGCGGTCTGACCATGCATTTCATCGGTGTAACCGCAGTGACCCTGATCCTCGACTGGCCGCTGGCACTGGTGGCCGGTGCGCTGGCGCAATTGGCGCTGGTACTGCTGGGGCAGGACGACGTTGCTGCTCTGGGAGCCAACGGTGTGCTGCGGTTGCTGGTGCCGGTGCTGATCACGGTGGCGATAGCCCGGGCGCTGGAGTCGAGGCAGCCACGAAATCTGTTCCTGTATATCTTCATCAGTGGCTTCTTTGCAGCCGGTCTCAGCGCGGTGGGTACGGTGCTCAGTGGCATGGGGTTGCTGCATTGGTCCGGCCAGTTGCAGGCGCCGGACAGCCTGGTCGAGCTGTTTGGGTATCTGCTGCTGGTCATGTTTCCCGAGGCCTTTATCAATGGCACGGTAATCGCCGCGCTGATTGTCTTTCATCCGGACTGGGTTGAGACGTTCAATACCGATCGTTACCTGCAGGCGCCATTGGACGATGACAAATCCTGAGGCAGATCAATGTCGTGCGCCGTGCCGGGTGTTCAAATGAGCTACCACAGAGGAGAGAAGACATGTCTGCCTACACAATTGCCAAACAGGTCATGGCTGAGGCCATCGAAAAGGCCGCCGCTGCCGGCCATGACGAGCAGGCGCTGGCCCGCGCGCTGATGAGTGAAGTCATTGCGGTCTACAAAAAGGCGCGCACGCAGCAGGATATTGCCAGTGAACTGAACTTTCTCGCCAACAACCTGGATGACGATGAAGAGTACGCCTTCATGCGCCCCTGAGCAGGGCGCATGAACGGTTGTTGCTGACAGGTCAGTCGCGCACTTCGATCACGCCGTCGGCGCTGACAGTGACGTCGGATTGGCCGCCTTCCACCTCAGGCGCGCTGCCTGACATGTCGGCAGCCATCATGACCTTTTCGGCGCGGTAGCGCATTGGCTGCATGTACTGGGTATTGAGGTTCAGGTTGACAATCTTGTAGTCGCTGCCGCCAAGGCTGCGGGTAGCGATATCGGCGCGGGCCTTGAACGCCTCGATGGCCTTGGCGATAAGCTGGTCCTCGGTCTGTCTGCGGCTGTCGGCCGACAGGCTGAACTGCATGCTGCCGAGGCTGAGTTCGCCGAGCATTTGGCCGGTCAGCGCCGAGATGGCCGCGAAGTCACTGCCCTCGATGCTGATCTCACCGCGCTCACGCCAGCCCACGATATTCTCGCCCTTTTCGTCATAGACCGGGTGGCTGCTGCGGTTACCGCTGCTGACGCGGATGCCGCTGGCCTTGCGTGCGGTTTCCAGACCGGCATTGAGGCGGCGGGTAATAGTTTCGGCCAGCTTGGCCGGGTCGCGGTCCTGGGCTTCGGTGTAGAAGGTCACCTGCATGGTGTCATGATTGACCGCCTGCTCGACCTGGGTGCGCAGCGATATCTGGTTGTAGCGGATGTCATCCGCCTGGGCGCCGCCGGCAAGCAGCGATCCGGCGAGCAGCAGGCCAGTCATTGGCAGAAGTGGTTTACCCATGGTGTTCTCCTTGTTCAGTGCACAGTCAGACCCATGCAAACGCAGCTGGTTCCCGATTCCCGGCTGCGCCTGATTGTGCGACCCTGTGTCACCTCGGCGCCATTCGTCGAGCTTCCTATACTGGAGTTTTTTGCGTGCCGCACCGAACCCTTATGAGCCTCAATACGCTGGCCCTCTCGCCGTCGAGTCAGAATCTCTGGCGGGTAGTACTGATTCGTCTGCTGGTCCTGCTGGCCCAAAGCATATCGGTGATGGCGGCCTATCTCTGCGGCTGGTTTCCATTACCCTGGACGCCGCTGCTGATCACCCTGAGTGTCTCGGCGGGAGTAAGCATTCTGACGCTGCTGCGGCTGCGCAGCAGCTGGCCGGTCACCAGTGTCGAGTACGCCCTGCAGCTGCTGTTCGATATGGCGATCCACAGCGTCCTGCTTTATTACTCGGGCGGCCCGACCAACCCTTTCGTGTCTTATTATCTTGTACCGCTGACCATTGCCGCCGCGACGCTCCCCTGGTTCTTTACCGCCATCCTGGCGATCGTTGCGGTGACCTCCTACAGTGCGCTGCTGGTCTGGTATATGCCGCTCAACGCCTTCGATATTCCACTCGCCGGCGGCCTGATCAATCTGCACGTCATCGGCATGTGGCTCAACTTTGCCATGAGTGCCGGCCTGATCAGCCTCTTTGTCGTGCGGATGGCCGACGCGCTGCGTCTGCACGCCGATCGGCTGGCCGAGCGCCGCGAGCAGAGCGCGCGAGATGCTCAACTCCTGGGGATTGCGAGCGTCGCCGCTGGCGCCGCCCATGAACTGTCTACGCCGCTGTCGACCATGAGTGTGCTGCTCAAGGAAATCAGCAAGGATTACAGTGATCCGCAGTTGCAGGAGGACCTTACCGTTCTGCAGGAGCAGGTTAAGCTGTGCAAGGAGAGCCTGCAGCACATGGTGCGCAGTGCGGAAGACAGTCGCCGTCAACCGGAGAAGGTACAGGCGGGTGACGAGTGGCTGCGTGCGATGCTGGCGCGCTGGCAACTGATGCGCCCCGAGGCGTCCTGGCAACTGCAACCCTTGCCGCAGGAGCCTGCGCCTCTGTTGCGGGCGACGCCTGAGCTGGGTCAGGGTATTCTCAACTTGTTGAATAATGCCGCTGATGCCTGTCCGGACAACATCCAGATCAGCCTGCACTGGAACAGCGGCCAGATTATTCTGCGTATCCGGGATCATGGTCCGGGTGTGCCGTTGCATATTGCCGAACAGCTGGGTACCGCGTTTGTCACGACCAAGGGCAAGAAGGGGTTCGGGCTTGGGCTGTTCCTCAGTCAGGCCGCCGTTTCGCGATTGGGCGGCAGTGTAAAGCTGTTTAATCAGGATGGTGGTGGTACCCTCACCGAAGTACGGTTGCCGGTGGTGACAGGAGAAAATTGATGACTGAAGAGACGATTCAGGAAGATCAGCCGCTGCTGCTGATGGTGGATGACGATCCGACCTTTACCCGGGTCATGGCGCGGGCATTGAGTCGCCGTGGCTTGCAGGTAGAAACCGCAGGCGGAGCAGACGAAGCCATGCGCATCGCGCGTGAGCGTCGGCCCGATTACGCGGTGCTGGACCTGAAGATGGAAGGAGACTCCGGGCTGGTGCTGATGCCGAAGCTGCTGGAGCTGTACCCTGATCTGCGTATCGTGATCCTGACCGGTTACTCAAGCATTGCCACCGCCGTAGAGGCGATCAAGCGCGGCGCCTGCAACTACCTGTGCAAACCCGCCGATGCCGACGACGTTCTGACTGCCCTGCTGTCGGAACAGGCCGATCCCGAGTCGCTGGTGCCCGAACACCCGATGTCGGTCGACCGGCTGCAGTGGGAGCATATCCAGCGCGTACTGGCCGAACATGACGGCAATATCTCTGCCACCGCCCGGGCGCTGGGCATGCACCGCCGGACCCTGCAGCGCAAACTGCAGAAGAGGCCGGTGCGCCGCTAGCGCTTCGCGCCAGCTGCAAGCTACAAGCTACAAGCTACAAGCTACAAGAAAAAACCGCGCTGATGCTAATCGCGCGGTTCAGACTGCTGACAAAGCCCCTAGCCGAAAGGCGGGGGCTTTTGTTTAATGGGTTGTCGTTTACTGCAGGCCAACCCGATGCTCAAACCCCCTTCACCCAAACAGCACGCGCTGGAGATGGTCACCCTCGAAGA